>NZ_RCVI01000166.1:0-28075 GCF_003667455.1 Micromonospora sp. CV4
GCGCGGGGGGACGGGGGCGCGGCTTCCGGCGGCGTCGAGTCCGCCGCCGCCGGCGTGTCTGACGGCGGCGCCATGCCCGTCGGCGGGGTTGCGCTGTCCGCCCCGATCGGAGCGGTCGGCCCCGAGGGGCGCGAGCCGGCGGCCGGGTCCGGGGCCGACGGGGTCGGCTGGCGGGCCGATGCGGTGCAGGCCGAGGTGGTCGGGCACACCGACGGGCCGATGCTGGTGCTCGGCGGGCCGGGCACCGGCAAGACCAGCACCCTGGTCGAGGCGGTCGCCGCCCGGGTGACCGAGGGGGTGGATCCCGAACGGATCCTGGTGCTGACCTTCGGCCGCCGAGGCGCCACCGCACTACGCCAGCGCATCGAGGCCCGGGTCGCGCAGGACGGCCACCGGGTGCTGCGCGAGCCCCTGGTGCGCACCTTCCCGGCGTACGCCTTCGGCCTGCTCCGCCGGGCCGCCGCCGAACGTGGCGAGCCGTCGCCCCGGCTGCTCACCGGCCCCGAGCAGGATCTGATCATCCGCGAGCTGCTGGATGTGGTGGGCGAGGAGCCCGAGGACGATCCGGTCGGCTGGCCGACGGATCTACGACCGGCCCTGCGGACCCGAGCCTTCGCCGGGCAGCTGCGCGACCTGCTCATGCGTGCGGCCGAGCGCGGCATCGGCCCGGCCGACCTGGCCCGGCTCGGCGAGAAGCTCGGCCGCGCCGACTGGCCGGCCGCCGCGCGTTTCCTGCGGGAGTACGTCGCGGTGCTCGCGCTGCGCGACGTCAGCAACCGGGGCTCGATCGCGTACGACCCGGCCGAGCTGGTCCGGGCGGCCACCGGGTTGCTGCGCGACGACGAGGAGCTGCTCGCCGCCGAGCGCCGCCGTCTCGCCCACGTGTACGTCGACGAGCTGGCCGACACCGACCCCGCCCAGCTCGACCTGCTCTCGGTGATCGCCGGCGGTGGCAAGCCGCTGGTCGCCTTCGCCGACCCGGACTCCTCCACGTACGCCTTCCGCGGCGCCGACCCGGCCGGGGTGACCACCTTCGCGCACCGGTTCCGGACGGCCTCGGGGGCGCCGGCCGCGCAGGTGCTGCTGACCACGTCCTACCGGGCGGGGCCGGGCCTGCTCGCCGCGATCGGCCGGCTGGGCCGCCGGCTGCGGGGTCCGGCGGCGCACCGCCGGCTGCACCCGTTGCCGGATGCCCCGGCCGGCGTCGTCGAGGTGCACACGTTCCGCTCGGCGACCAGCGAGGCGGCCTGGCTGGCGCACGCGCTGCGCTCCGCGCACCTGCTCGACGGAGTGCCCTGGTCGCGGATGGCGGTGCTGGTGCGGTCGACCGCGTTGCAGCTCCCCACCCTGCAACGGGCGCTGCACGCCGCCGGCGTACCGACCGTGGTGCACGGCGAGGACCTGCCGCTGCACCTGCAACCGGCGGTGGCCCCGCTGCTGCTTCTGCTGCGCTGCGCGCTGGAGCCGGAGAGTCTGGACGAGGAGGCGGCGGTCGCGCTGCTGCACTCGCCGTTGGGCGGGGCGGACCCGCTGGCCGAGCGGCGGCTGCGGCAGGGCCTGCGCGCTCTGGCGCTGGCCGGCGGGGACCGGCGCCCGTCCGGGGAGTTGATCGTCGAGGCGTTGCGTGACCCGGCCGAGTTGGACGGCATCGAGCGGCGGTGGGCGGAGCCGGCGCAGGCGGTTGCCGGGCTGCTGGCCACCGCCCGGGCCGCCGCCGCCCGGCCCGGCGCGACCGCCGAGGATGTGCTCTGGGCCGTCTGGCACGCCAGTGGGCTGGCCGAACGCTGGGCCGGCGCGATCGGCCACGGTCAGCCGGCGGCCGGCGAGGGGGACCTGGCCCGGCGGCGGCGGGCCGAGGCGGCCGACCGGGATCTGGACGCCGTGCTGGTGCTCTTCGACGCGGCGGCCCGGTTCACCGACCGGCTTCCCGGCGCCCGCGCCGAGGTCTTCCTCGACCATGTGCTCGGTCAGGACCTGCCGGCGGACACCATCGCCCCGACCGCCGACCGGGGTGCGGCCGTGCGGCTGCTCACCGCGCACGCCGCGAAGGGCCTGGAGTGGGAGCTGGTCGCGGTGGCCGGTGTGCAGGAGGGCATCTGGCCGGACCTGCGCCTGCGCGGCAGCCTGCTCGGCTCGGAGCGACTGGTCGACGTGCTGGCCGGCCGGTCCGTCGGCGGCGCCACCGCGGCGAATGTGGTGGGTCAGACCTCGGCGTTGCTGGACGAGGAACGCCGGCTCTTCCACGTCGCCGTCAGCCGGGCCCGACACCGGCTGCTGGTCACCGCCGTGGCATCGGCCGCGGTGGGCGGCGACGACCACGAGGAGCAGCCGAGCCGGTTCCTGCACGAGCTGGGTCCGACCGCGCCCCCCACCGCGCCGGGTGGCGCCGGGCCGGTCGACCCGCCCGCACCGCCCGGTCCGCGTACCGGCCCGCCGCCCAGTGGTCCCGCCGGCGGCGGCAGCTCGAACGGCGCACCCACCGAGGGCGGGACCGACACCGTGGGGGAGGACGGCGACGGCGAGCCGGACCGGCCCGGCGCGCTGCCGGTCACCCGTCCACCTCGGGCGCTCACCCTGCCGGCGCTGGTCGCCGAGTTGCGTACCGCGATCACCGACCCGGCCGCGCCGACGCTCCGGCGGTGCGCCGCGGCGGCCCAGCTCGCCCGGCTCGCCGCCGCCGGTGTGCCCGGCGCGCATCCGGACGACTGGTGGGGGCTGCGCGCGCTCTCCGACGACCGGCCGCTCGTCGACGACGGCGAGCCGGTGCGGGTCACCCCGTCGGCGATGGAGAGCGCGTTGCGGTGCAGCCTGCGTTGGCTGCTGGAACGGCACGGCGGCAGCGGCCCGACCAGCACCGCACAGGGGGTGGGCAACCTGGTGCACGCCGCCGCGATGCTCGCCGAGGACGCCAGCGCCGACCGGGGCGCCCTGCTCGACTACGTGGCCGCCCGGTTCGACGCGATCGAGTTGGCCGCCCGGTGGATGGCCGGCCCGGAGCGGGAGCGCGCCGAGGCGATGGTCGACAAGTTGCTGCGCTGGCTTGCGACCAATCCGCGCCGGCTGCTCGCCATCGAGCACGAGTTCGCGGTCCGCCTGGACGATCCGCACCGGCCGGTCGACCTGACCGGCCGGGTCGACCGGCTGGAGGTCGACGAGGACGGGCGGCTGGTGGTGATCGACCTGAAGACCGGCAAGTCCACCGCGGTCACCGGCACCGACCTGGCCGAGCACCCGCAGCTCGGCGCCTACCAAGCGGCGGTGGAGGCGGGGGCGTTCGCCGAGTTCGGCGAGGAGTCCGGGGGCGCCGCCCTGGTGCAGCTCGGCACCTCCGCCAAGGACGCCAGGGAGCAGAACCAGCCGGCGGTCGGCGAGGGCCCCGCGGCCGGCTGGGCGACCGCGCTGGTCCGACGGACCGCCGATACGATGGCCGCTGCCACGTTCGCCGCGGTGGCCAACTCGAAGTGCCGGGTCTGCCCGGTGCGTACCAGCTGCCCGGTTTCCGGGCAGGGGCGCCAGGTCGTCGAGCCGCCGACCACCCGGAGCATCCGTGAGGGCGAGGAGTGAGCGTGCGAGCCCCGCAGTCGCGAACCAGGACCGCGCCGTGAGCGCGAGGAGTGAGCCGGTGTTGCGAGCCCCGCAGTCGCGAACCAAGACCGCGCCGTGACCCAGCCCGCCCTGTTCGGCGCCGGTCCGGCGCCGGCGCCCCGACTCGCCGACGCCGGCCCCCGGTACACCCCGGTGGAGCTGGCCAAGCTGCTGCGGCTGCCGGCGCCCACCCGGGAGCAGGCCGCGATCATCGCCGCCCCGGTGGAGCCGCTGCTGGTGGTCGCGGGGGCCGGGTCCGGCAAGACCGAGACGATGGCGGCGCGGGTGGTCTGGCTGGTGGCCAACTCGTACGTGCGGCCGGAGCAGATCCTCGGGCTGACGTTCACCCGCAAGGCGGCCGGCGAGCTGGCCCACCGCGTACGAACCCGGCTCGACCAGCTGATCCGCCGCCTCGGCCGGCAGGGCCGGGACCCGCTGGACGATCCGCTGGCCGGGGAGCCCACCGTCTCCACGTACCACTCGTACGCCGGGCGGATCGTCACCGAGCACGGGCTGCGGGCCGGTTACGAGCCGTCCACCCGGCTGCTCACCGAGGCGTCCCGTTGGCAGTTGGTCGACCTGCTGGTGCGCAACTACGACGGTGACATGTCCGAGGTGGACCGGATGCCGAGCACCATCACCGACGCGGTGCTGGCCCTCGCCGGGGAGCTGGACGAGCACCTGGTCGCCCCGGACGAGTTGGCCGCCTGGACGGGGCGGTTCTTCGCCGAGGTGCAGTCCCGGCCGGGTCGGGTGTACGCCGACGTGCGCAAGGCACTCGCCCTGCAACAGACCCGGCTGCGTCTGCTGCCGCTGGTGCGGGCGTACGCCCGGCGCAAGCTGGACTTCGAGGCGATGGACTTCGCCGACCAGCTCGCCCGGGCGGCCCGGGTGGCACGGGACCACCCGGGGGTCGGTGAGATCGAGCGGGACCGCTACCGGGTGGTGCTGCTCGACGAGTACCAGGACACCAGCCACGCCCAGGTGGTGCTGCTCAACGCGCTGTTCGGCGGCGGGCACCCGGTGACCGCGGTGGGTGACCCGTGCCAGTCGATCTACGGCTGGCGGGGGGCCAGCGCCGGCACCCTGGACCGGTTCCCCACCGAGTTCGCCCGGACCGACGGCCGGCCGGCCGAGGCGCTCGGGCTCACCACCAGCTGGCGCAACCGTCCGGAGATCCTGCGGGTGGCGAACGCCCTGTCCACCCCGCTGCGCGCGGCCGGCGCCCGGGTGCCGGAGCTGCGCTCCGCGCTGACCGTCCGGGACCCGATCCCGCACCGCAGCCCCGGCGGGGCGGCCGGCGGCACGGTGCACTGTGCGCTGCTGCCGACGTACGCCGACGAGGCGGCCTGGATCGCGGACAGCGTGCTCGCCGCCTGGCGCGGCGCGGCGCGGATGCCCGGCGCGGTGCCCGAGCACATCCCGGTGGCGCAGCGGCCGACCACGGCCGTGCTGGTCCGGGTCCGCAGCCAGATCCCGGCGATCGAGTCGGCGCTGCGCGAGCGCGGCCTTCCGGTGGAGGTGGTCGGGCTGGGCGGCCTGCTGGACACCCCCGAGGTACGCGACGTGGTCTGCACGCTGCGGGTGCTGGCCGACCCGACCGACGGGGCGGCGCTGCTGCGGCTGCTCACCGGCGCCCGCTGGCGGATCGGGCCGCGCGATCTGGTGGCGCTGCACCGGCGGGCCCGCTCCATCGCCAACGCCCGGCGACAGGTGGCCGCCGACGACACACCGGAGATCACCCCCGACCTGCTGGACGAGGCGACCCTGGTGGAGGCGCTGGCCGACCTCGGCCCGGCGCAGGCGTACTCGGCGGAGGGCTTCGCGCGGCTGCGCGCGTACGGCCGGGAGCTGGCGCTGCTGCGCTACCGGCTGGACCAGTCTCTGCCGGACCTGATCGCGGACATCGAGCGGACCATCGGCCTGGACGTTGAGGTCGCCGTACGGGCCGGTCGGGACGGCGCCGGCGACGCCGGCCTGGCCCGGGGCCACCTGGACGCCCTCGGCGACGTGGCGGCCCGGTTCAGCGGGGAGACGCCGGGAGCGACGCTCTCCGGCTTCCTGTCCTACCTGGCCGCCGCCGAGGACGAGGAGCGCGGTCTCGCCCCGGGCGAGGTCGAGGTGGTGGAGGGCGCGGTGCAGGTGGTCACCGCGCACGCCGCCAAGGGTCTGGAGTGGGACGTGGTGGCGGTGGCCGGGCTGGGCCGAGGGCTGTGGCCCGGGCCGGTGCGCAACTCCGACCACTGGCTGGGCGGGCTGGGCGTCCTGCCGTTCCCGCTGCGCGGCGACGCCGACGGGTTGCCCGAGTTGGCGCTGGACGAGGCGGCGGACCAGCGGGCCGTGGCCCGGGCGGTGAGCGACTTCACCGACGCCTGGCGGGCCCACGACGAGCGCGAGGAACGGCGGCTGACGTACGTGGCGGTCACCCGGCCGCGCCGGCTGCTGCTCTGCTCCGGTTACTGGTGGGGGGAGGGGACCAAGCGTCCGCGCGGTCCGTCGGTCTTCCTGCGTGAGGTGTACGACGCCTGCCTGGACGGCGGCCCGGGGCACCTGGTCGACGCGTGGGCGCCGGAGCCGACTCCGGACGCGACGAACCCGACGGCCGAGGTGGTGCTCCGCGCGGAGTGGCCGGCCGACCCGCTGGGCGGCCGCCGGCCGGCGCTGGCCGAGGCGGCCGGGCTCGTCCGCCGCCTGATGACCGACGGCCCGGCGGACGTGGTGGACGCCGGTGCGCCGGTCGAACCGGAGTCCGATCCGGAGGTGGCGCGCTGGCAGCGTGAGGCGGACCTGCTGCTGGCCGAGCGGGCCGAGCTGACCCGGCTCTCCGGCGCGGTCGAGGTGGCCCTGCCCGGGCAGCTGAGCGTCACCCAGTTGGTCGCGTTGCGCCGTGATCCGGCGGCGCTGGCCCGCGCTCTGCGCCGCCCGGTGCCCACCGAACCCAACCCGTACGCCCGCCGGGGCACCGCCTTCCACGCCTGGCTGGAACAGCGGTTCGGCGCCGACCGGCTCCTCGACGTGGACGAACTGCCCGGCGCGGCCGATGCGGACGCCGCACCGGACGAGGCGCTCGTCGAGCTTCAGGAGCGCTTCCTGGCCAGCGAGTGGGCCGACCGGGTGCCGGTGGAGGTGGAGGTGCCGTTCGCCACGGTGATCGCCGGGGTGGTGGTGCGGGGGCGGATGGACGCGGTCTTCGCGCGGCCGGGCGGCCGGTTCGACGTGGTGGACTGGAAGACCGGTGCGCAGCCGACCGGCCCGGCGGCGGAGGTGGCCGCGGTGCAGTTGGCGGTCTACCGGCTGGCCTGGGCGGAGCTGGCCGGCGTGCCGGTCGACCGGGTGGGGGCGGCGTTCCACTACGTCCGGCACGGGGTCACGGTCCGTCCCGCCGACCTGCTGGACGTGACCGGCCTCACGGCCCTGATCGCCAAGCTGCCGGAAGATTCCGTCCAACATTGACCACGGCGCGAAAATCCGTGGTAGGTTGAACGGGTTGCAGTTTTGGTTACCAGAGACTCTGTGTGCGCCTGGCGGGATTGTGGCCCCAGGCGCTCTTTGTTGTGTCCGGAGTTCTCCGGGCGGGGCGACCAGAAGCGACAGGCGATTCGCGCATTCCCGCGCGGAGCGCTCCTCTTCGGGCTCGCAACAAGTGCGAGTCCGACGTTCCGTCAAGGAGACGAAACACATGGCTATTGGCACCGTGAAGTGGTTCAACGCTGACAAGGGCTTCGGCTTCATCACCCCGGACGGCGGCGGCGCTGACGTCTTCGCCCACTTCTCGGCGATCCAGTCCTCCGGCTACCGGAGCCTGGACGAGAACCAGCGGGTCGAGTTCGAGGTGACCCAGGGCCAGAAGGGCCCGCAGGCGGAGAACATCCGCCCGCTCTGATCTTCGGATCGGCCAGCATTACCTGTCGCGCCCTCCGGGCGTGGCGGTGACGGGACCGGCCCGCCCCGTCGTCGACCTGCGTACGCAGGCGGCGACCCGGCGGCGGGCCGGCCCGTACCCCCTTCGGTTCGTGCTTGTGAGTCCTGGCGGCCTTTTTCCGCTGGTGACAGCGCCGTCCTCGGCGCCCTCCCTCGACACGTGCCGCGTCGAGGAAGGCTCCTGCGTGACCACAGTTATTCCTTCGTTCGCCCATACCGGTCTGGCGCCGGCGCTGCTCACCGCGCTGACCGCGCAGGGCATCACCGAGCCGTTCCCGATCCAGTCGGCCACGCTGCCCGACTCGCTCGCCGGCCGGGATGTGCTCGGACGGGGTCGCACCGGCTCCGGCAAGACCCTCGCCTTCGGGCTTCCGCTGCTCTCCCGCACCGCCGGCCGCAAGGCCCGGCCGGGTCGCCCGCTGGCTCTGGTGCTGGTGCCGACCCGGGAGCTTGCCCAGCAGGTGACCACCGCGCTGTCCCCGTACGCCCGCGCCGTCGGGCTGCGCTGCGCCACCGTCGTCGGCGGGCTGTCGTTGCAGCGCCAGGCGGACGCGCTACGCGCCGGCGCCGAGGTGGTCGTCGCCACCCCCGGCCGGCTGCACGACCTGATCAACCGCGGTGACGCCCGACTGGACCAGGTCGAGATCACCGTGCTGGACGAGGCCGACCAGATGGCCGACATGGGCTTCCTGCCGCAGGTCACCAAACTGCTGGAGCAGGTCGCGCCGCAGGGGCAGCGGATGCTCTTCTCGGCGACCCTGGACGGCGGCGTGGACCGGCTGGTCCGCCGCTTCCTGAGCAACCCGGTGACCCACTCGGTCGACCCGGGCACCGCCACGGTCACCGCGATGACCCACCACGTGCTGCACGTCGACGCGGTGGACAAGCCCGACGCGTTGACCCGGATCGCCGCCCGCGAGGGCCGCACGATCCTGTTCATGGGTACGAAGCACCGCGCCGACCGGCTCGCCCGCCAGTTGCTCTCCAAGGGGGTACGCGCGGCCGCGCTGCACGGCGGCAAGTCCCAGCCGCAGCGCACCCGGATCCTGGAGCAGTTCCGCAACGGCCAGGTGACCGCCCTGGTCGCCACGGACGTGGCGGCCCGGGGCATCCACGTCGACGGCCTGGACATGGTGGTCAACGTGGACCCGCCGACCGAGGCGAAGGACTACCTGCACCGGGGCGGCCGCACCGCCCGGGCCGGGGAGTCCGGCTCCGTGGTCACCCTGGTCCTGCCCGAGCAGCGCCGCGACGTGTCCCGGCTGATGGCCACCGCCGGCATCCGGCCCGAGTCGGTCCAGGTCCGCCCGGGTGACGAGGCGCTGGCCCGGGTGACCGGTGCCCGCGAGCCCTCCGGCGTGCCAGTGATCATCGCCGCTCCGCCGGCGCCCGCTGGTCGGGGACGTACCGCTGGTGGCTCGGTCGCCGACGGCGCCGCCCGCCCGGCGCACCGCGCGTCGGGCCGGTCCCGCCGCCCGCGCCGCCCCCGCATCGCCTGATTTTTCGCGCAGGCACCGACCCGCCCAGCTCCGGCTGGGCGGGTCGGTCTGTCTGCGGGGGTGGGCGAGGACCCCGTGTGTCGCGTCGTCCTCTGAGTCGGTAATCAGCCTCGGCTGGGTCGGCTGGCTGACTGTGTTCCGCGGAACCGTGGTCGAAGCTGACCACCGGGGGGATGCCGGGCGGGGGGCCCGGCATGGAAGGGGTGACCATGGCGGGCGAAGCCGGCTCGGGGGCGCTGCGCGAACTGATCCTGGTGGTCGCGGTCGCGCTCGCCGGGCTGCTGCTCGCCATGGTTGCGGCCTTCGCGCCCTGGCACGCCACCCCGGCGGGCAATGCTCCCGCCGGCCTGGTGGAGCTGCACAGCCCCGGCGACCCGGGCTCCGGCCCGACGGTCGCGCACGTGGGCTGAGCAGCGGCCGGACCGACCGGTGCCGGCGGAGGGGCAGGCCCGGTCCGGATCGGCACGAGGCGTGGTCGGGTCGGCGGGGCACCGGCCCGACCACGCCGCACCACCCTCGATCACCTGCGGGTCAGCAGGTCGGCCAGGGTCGTGCGGTCCACCACCGTGGCGATCGCCCCGTGCACCGCCAGCCAGACGTCGGTCAACCCGGCGGCCACCCCGTGGTAGCCGGCCCGCTCGGCCGGCAGCCCGCGTACCGTGGTCAGCGAGCCGCCGACCGCGCGCAGCACGTCCCCCACCGTGATCTCGTCGGGCGCTCGGGTCAGCGCGTACCCGCCCTCGGTGCCGCGATGGCTGAGCAGCAGGCCCGCGCGGCGCAGGTCCAGCAGGATGCCCTGGAGGAAGCTGAGCGGGATCTCCTGCACCTCGGCCAGGCTGGCCGCTTTCACCAGGTCGCCACCGCCACCGCCACCGTCGGGTTCGGCGGCGGCGACGGCGAGCATGGCCCGGAGGGCGTAGTCGCTGCGCGCGGAGACGTACACGTCACTGACCAGCCTGGTCCAGCACACCCCAGCGGCGCCGGATCGCCTTGTCGGCCGCACCGAACGCGGCATCCACGACCAGGCCCAGCACCAGGATGACGATCATGGTGGAGAGCAGCCAGGGTGCGTCGGACAGCTCCCGGGAGTAGGTGAGCTGGGCGCCGAGGGAGGTCTGCGAGATGCCGACCACGATCAGCTCGCCAGCCATCAGGCTGCGCCAGGAGAACGCCCAGCCCTGCTTGAGCCCGGCGACGATCGCCGGCAGGGCGGCCGGTGCGATCACGTACCGGTAGAGGTTGAGGCCCCGGGCCCCCAGGTTGCGGCCGGCGCGCAGCAGCAGCGGCGGCACGTAGTCCACACCGGAGATCACGCCGTTGGCGATGGACGGCGCCGCGCCGAGCACCACCACGAAGAAGATCGCCTTCTCGCTGAGTTCGAACAGCAGGATGGCCAGCGGGAACCAGGCGATCGACGGCATGGTCTGCAGCGCGGTGATCATCGAGCCGATGGCGGCCCGGAGCACCGTGGACCGGGCCACCGCCAGGCCCAGGAGGAGGCCGACCGCGACCGAGAAGACGTACCCGACGGCGGCCCGGCGCAGCGTGGTGAGCAGGCCCTCCCAGAGCTGGGGGCCCTGGGCCTGGGTCAGCAGCTCGCGGCCGACGACCAGCGGCGCCGGCAGCGAGTACGGCGGCTTCCAGCCCGACCAGACCACCAACTGCCAGGCCGCGATGACGATGGCCAGCGCGGCCAGCTTGGGCCAGGTGGCCGCCCAGATCCGGGTGCCCCGGGAGATCTCCTTCTCCCGGCCGGCGATCTCCAGCGCGTCGAGGCCGGAGATCTGCGCGTCGGTGCGCGCCGCGCCGGTGAGGGTGTCACTGGCCATGGCGGCCCACCTCCGTACGGAGCCGCTCGGTGACCTCGGCGGCGATGGCGGCGACCTCGGGGGAGTCGATCCGCCGTGGTCGCGGGATGTCCACCGTGGTGGAGTAGATGATCCGGCCGGGTCGGCTGGAGAGCAGGATGATCCGGTCGGCCAGCCGGGCTGCCTCGCGGACGTTGTGCGTCACGAAGAGCACCGACAGCCCGCGCTCGGACCAGATCCGTTCCAACTCGTCGTGCAGGATGTCCCGGGTCATCGCGTCCAGCGCGCCGAAGGGCTCGTCCATCAGCAGCACCGGGGTGTCCAGGGCCAGCGTGCGGGCCAGCGCGACCCGCTGCCGCATCCCACCGGAGAGCTCGTGCGGGCGCTTGCGACCGAAGTCGGCCAGGTGCACGGTGCGCAGCAGCTCCGCGACCCGCGCGCGCCGCTCGGCGCGGGGCAGCCCGCGCAGCTTCAACGGGACATCCACGTTCCCGTCGACGGTCAGCCAGGGGAAGAGGGCCGGCTCCTGGAACATCAGCCCGGGGTTGGCGTCGCCGGCCAGGGCGATCTGCCCACCGCTGGGCCGGTCCAGCCCGGCGACCAGGTTGAGCAGGGTGCTCTTGCCGCAGCCGGAGGCGCCGACCAGGCAGACGAACTCACCCGGCGCCACGTCCAGGGACACGCCGTCCAGGGCGAGGACGGCGTTCGCTCCGCGTCCGTACACCTTGGTCACGTCGGAGAGCGCGACCGCGGTGGTCGCGCTCCCCGACGTCGTCGTGGTCGACGTCATGGCTGGACGACCTCGGGCTTGCCCTGCGCCTTGAGCGCGTTGTTGAGGTACGTCAGGTCGTACAGGCCCTTGAGGTCCACCGGGTCGGTCAGCTGCACCTCGACGGCGTGGTCGAGCCCGGCCTTGAGGGAGCTGGGAATCGGGTCGTTGGTGAACTCCAAGGTCGGCCACGCCTGCTTGATCAGCTTCAGGTCGAGCGGCTTGCCGGTGATCTTGCCGATCGCCTCGGAGATGGCCTGCTGGGCCTCGTCCGGCTTGCTGTTGACGAACTCGTTCGCGGCCACCTGGCCGTCGACCAGTTTCTGCACCACGTCCGGGTGTGCCTTGAGGAACTTCGTGCTGACCAGCAGGTTGGTGATGACGAACTTCTTGTCCGGCCACAGGTCCCGCTCGTCGACCAGCACCTTGCCGCCGGCGTTGACCAGCCGGGAGACGAACGGCTCGGGCACCCAGGCGGCGTCGATCGCGCCGCTGTTGAAGGTCTCCACCGTCTGGGCGTTCTCCTGCGGCACGATCTTGACGTCGCCGCCACCCTCCTTGGTGGTGGTCAGCCCCTGCTGCTTGAGCCAGTAGCGGACCGCCACGTCCTGGGTGTTGCCCAGCTGCGGGGTGGCGACCTTCTTGCCCTTCAGGTCCTGCGGGCCGTTGATGCCGGGCTTGACGACGAGCGCCACGCCACCGGAGGCGGCGCCGGAGACGACCCGGACCGCTTCACCCCTGGACTTGGAGAACGCGTTCACGGTCGGGTTCGGGCCGATGTAGGTGGCGTCCAGCGCACCGGAGAAGACGGCCTCGATGGCGGCCGGGCCGGCGTTGAACGTCTTCGGGTCCAGCTTCACGTCGGCGCCGAGCTTCTCGGCGAAGATGCCCTTCTCCACGCCGACGACCGCCGGCGCGTGGGTGATGTTGGGGAAGTAGCCGAGCCGCAGCGTCACCGGGCCGGAGCCGCCGCCCGCGCCCTCGCTGTCGTCGCCGCACGCGGCGGTGCTGCCCAGGGTCGCCGCGCCGAGGGCGGCGAGGGTGGCCAGGGTGGCCATCCGGCGCAGGGGGAGCCGTCTCATCGTCCATCCAATCCGCAGTATTCCTACTTACTTGGTAGGAAGACTGGGGCAGGTCGCACGCAGCGTCAAGACTCATCCACATGCCGAGACGGCGCGTCCCAGATATGTCGGTATCTCCCACCAGTTTGATAGGGCACGCCAAGCCCGGCCCGGAAGCTGCCGACCCCGGTTGCCGACCCGGTGGCAGCGGCTCCGCGGAGGTCGCCGGTGGTGGAGGTGCCGACGCGCTAGGGTCGATTCCGTGCCGACGCGGAGATCCAGAATTCCAGCGACGAAGTACCCGGTCGAGCGGTTCACCCTCGACAACGGCCTGCGGGTGGTGCTCACCCCCGACCGCAGTGCCCCGGTGATCGGGGTGGCGGTCGTCTACGACGTCGGCATCCGGTCCGAGCCGGAGGGGCGCACCGGCTTCGCCCACCTCTTCGAGCACCTCATGTTCCAGGGCTCGGAAAACCTGGAGAAGCTGGCCCACTTCCGGCACGTGCAGGGCGCCGGTGGCACCTTCAACGGCTCCACCCACCTGGACTACACCGACTACTTCGAGACGCTGCCGAGCAACGCCCTGGAACGCGCGCTGTTCCTGGAGGCGGACCGGATGCGCGGCCCCCGGCTGACCGAGGAGAACCTGCGTAACCAGGTCGACGTGGTCAAGGAGGAGATCCGGGTCAACGTGCTCAACCGGCCGTACGGTGGCTTCCCCTGGCTGACCCTGCCGCCGGTCATGTTCGACACCTTCCCGAACGCCCACGACGGCTACGGGTCCTTCGACGACCTGGAGTCGGCGACCGTCGCCGACGCCGCCGACTTCTTCCGCCGCTACTACGCCAGCGGCAACGCGGTGCTGGCCGTCAGCGGCGACATCGACGTGGCCGAGGCGACCGAGCTGGTCACCCGCCACTTCGGCGACGTGCCGGCCCGCCCGGCGCCGCGGCGGCCCGACTTCACCGAGCCCGACCTGACCACCGAGCGGCGCACCTCGTACACGGACGCGCTGGCGCCGCTGCCGGCCGTGGCCGGCGCCTGGCGGGTGCCCGACCCGGTCACCGACTTCGCCGGCTACCTGCCGTACGTGGTGCTGGCCGAGGTGCTCACCGACGGCGACGCGTCACGGCTGGTCGAGCGGCTGGTCCAGCGCGACCGGACGGTGACCAGCCTCGGCGGCTACCTCGGCTTCATGGGCGACCCGTTCGACGTACGCGACCCGACGGCGCTGCTGCTCCAGGCGCACCTGCCGCCCGGTGGCGACGTGGACAAGGTGCTGCGGACCATGGACGAGGAACTGGACCGGCTGGCCACCGACGGGCTGACCGAGGGGGAGCTGGCCCGGACCCAGGCCCGGATGGCGACCCACCTGCTGCGGGACACCGACGCGGTGCTCGGTCGGGCGCTGCGGATGGCCGTGCTGGAACAGCAACGCGGCGAACCGGGCCTGCTCAACGATCTGCCCCGGCTGGTCGGCGAGGTCACCGAGGAGCAGGTGCGCGCCGCCGCAGCCACCCTGCGCCCGGAGCGCCGCGCCGCCGTCGAGGTCATCGCCGGAGGTGCCCGATGACCACCACCGTCCCCACCGGGCCGCGCACGCTGCCCCCGCTCGGTCCGACCCGCAAGCTCAAGGTGCCCAAGCAGGCCGAACGCACGCTGCGCAACGGCCTCACCGTGATCGCCGTACGCCGGCCCGCGGTGCCCCTGGTCGAGCTGCGGCTCTGGGTCCCGTTCGGGCGGGCCCACCTGGCCCGTGGCGCGATGCTCTCGCAGACCATGCTCTCCGGCACCGAATCGATGACCAGCGTGCAGATCGCCGCCGAGTTGCAGAAGGTGGGCGGCGGCCTCTCGGCGGGCGTCGACCCGGACCGGCTGATGCTCTCCGGGGCCGGCCTGGTCACCGGCCTGGACCGGATGCTGGAGCTGCTGGCCGAGGTGCTGACCGGGGCCAGCTACCCCAGCGGCGAGGTGGCCACCGAGCGGGACCGGCTGGTCGACCGGATCCAGGTGGCACAGAGTCAACCGGCGCACCTGGCCCGGGAGGCGCTGCTGAAGCGGATCTACGGTCGGCACCCGTACGCCACGCAGACCCCGGAGCCCGGCCAGATCCGCGCTGTCCGGCCGGCCGCGCTGCGCAGCCTGCACGCCGAGCGGGTGCACCCGGCCGGCGCGCAGCTGGTGCTGGTCGGCGACGTGCAGCCGGAGAAGGCCCTCGACGCGGCCGAGCGGGCGCTCGGCGGCTGGGCCGGCGCCGGACGTACCGCCGAGCTACCGGTCACCCCGCCGTTGGAGCCGGGGCCGCTGCTGCTCGTCGACCGGCCCGGCTCGGTCCAGTCCTCGTTGCGGATCGCGCTGCCGGCCGTGCCGCGCACCGATCCCGACCACGCTCCGCTGCAACTGGCCAACCTGATCTTCGGCGGCTACTTCTCCTCCCGCTGGGTGGAGAACATCCGCGAGGACAAGGGCTACACGTACGGCCCGCACTCGGTGATCGAGCACTCGGTGGCCGGGTCGGTGCTGGTCGCCGCCGCCGAGGTGGCCACCGAGGTGACCGGTCCGGCGTTGCTGGAGACGACGTACGAGCTGGGCCGGCTGGCGTCGCTCCCGCCGAAGCCCGAGGAACTGGAGCAGGCCCGCCAGTACGCCCTCGGCACCCTTCAGCTCGGCATGTCCACCCAGGCCGGGCTCGCCGCGTTGACCAGCGCGTACGCCGGCAACGGCCTGCGTCTGGACTTCCTCGCCGAGTACGCGGCCCGGCTGGCGAAGGCGACCATCGACGACGTCGCGCGGGTGGGGGCCCACTACCTCGCGCCGGCCCGGGCTGCGGTCGTGGTGCTCGGCGACGCCGAGCGGGTCACCCCGGGGTTGGCCGCGCTGACCGCGGTTCGGACCGAGCCGGTGCAGCAGTGAACCGGACGCCCGTGCCGGCTGCGGAGGGTGCGGCGTGAGTGGGGAGGCGGCGCCACCGCTGGCCCGGTCCACGCTGGACCGGGCCGCGCACCGGCGGGGCGACGCGCAGTGGCTGACCGAGGCGTGGCTGCGCGCCCGGGTGCTGCTGCTCGACTCGACCGACGAGGGGCGAACGCTGGCCCGTACCGACGCGTCCCCTCCGGCGCTGGTGCTGTTCCGGGCGGCGGACGTGCCGGCCGGGTCGGAGTCGATCGCGATGTTCCTCGGTGTCGAGCCGGACGGGGTGCCGGTCTTCGCGGTCGACACGCCGCTGCCGGTGCTGCCGGGCACCCGGGCGGTCAACCTGCGGGAGGTGGGCCACCTGCTGGGCGACCGGGAGGCCGGCATCTTCACCACCGCGCTGGCGCTGGTCAACTGGCACACCCGGCACGGCTACTCGGCGGCCACCGGAGCACCGACCGAGATGGACGAGGCCGGTTGGTCCCGGGTGGACCGCAACGGCGGGCGGATCTGGCCGCGTACCGACCCGGCGATGATCGTGCTGGTGCACGACGGTGTCGACGGCCCGGACGGGCGCTGCCTGCTCGGCAACAACGCCGGCTGGCCGGGCACCCCGGGCGGCCGGCGCTACTCCTGCCTGGCGGGCTACGTGGAGCCGGGGGAGTCGGCCGAGGCCGCCGTGCTGCGCGAGGTCCGCGAGGAGGTGGGCATCGGCGTCGAGCGGGTCGGGTACGTGGGCAGCCAGGCGTGGCCGTTCCCCGGCTCGCTGATGCTGGGCTTCCTGGCGACCGCCGACCCGACCGACCCGGTGGAGGTCGACCCGTCGGAGATCGCGTACGCCCGCTGGTTCACCCGGCGGGAGATCGGTGCGGCGTTGGCCGGGAGGACCGTGGACGTGGGTGACGGGGCCCAGTTGATCCTGCCGCCGCCGTCGTCGATCGCGCTGTTCCTCATCCACCGCTGGCTGGACGGCTGGGTGGACGCCGACCGGTGAACACGGTCCCGGCCCGTGGCCGCCGTTGCCGCGGCGGTCACGGGCCGGGAACACGGGCCGTCGTGGTCGGCTGGGGCGAAAACGCGGCGGGGGAGCCGGTCCGACCACGACGGACGTCTCGTGGGTCAGGTGACGGTGCGGCCGGGTCTGTGCCGGAACGCGGGTCGGGCTTCGCCCAGTGGCAGGACCTTGACCCGTTGCTTGCCGGCGCGGACCGCGCCGACCGTGGCGAGTGCCCGGGCCAGCAGCAGCGCGGCGTCCCGGTCCTCGGCATGCACGATCTGCCGGCGTGGCTCGGGGGCGGTCGTCTCGTCGCGGAGTCGATGGCCGTCCGCCCAGGCGGCGGCGATGTCCCCGTCGGCGACGGCGCGGATGTCGGTGCGAACGATCAGGAACCGCATGAGGGTCTCCGGATGAACCGCGACGGATGAGCCGGTGTGGAAGTTCCACGTACTCGACGGCCATGTTACTCCGCGTGTTCGTCCCAGCAACTCAAACGCGCCTATCGGTTTCCAGCCTCGTCCGATCGGCGGATGGCTGCTCAACGGGGTCGGCGGGGGGTGACGCGACGGGGCCGCCGGCAGTGTGCCGACGGCCCCGTCCCGGTCACCGGATCAGTTCAGATCGAACTGGCCCTTCTTCGCTCCGGCGATGAAGCCGAGCCAACCCGCCCGGTTGAACAGCAGCACCGGGCCGCCCCGGTCCTTGCTGTCGCGCAGCGCGACCGCCGACGGGCCGGTGCCCAGCGGGGCGACCTCCACGCAGTTGGAGGTCTGGCTGCGCGTGCTGGTACGCCACGGGGCGTCCGACAGCCGGTGGGCGGGGACGGACGGCGTGTTGCGGATGTCGTTCATGGGTCTGCTCCTGATGTGAACCGCTCCGATGGGACAAGTGGTGCCGGCACGCCCCGACGGAGGGTCCCCCGTGGATCACCGTTCCGTCAGCCGCCCCGAGGCCCTGCGGCGTTGGGTCGGCGCCGTTGCCGGCCCGAACGCCACTGTGGAAGGGGGCGCCGCCTCGGTCAGCCGTCCCGTCGCCTCGATCAGCCAGGAGAGGGTGTCCGAGGCGGTAAGTGCCGCCGTGCATAGCCACTCGAACACCACTTTATAGCGATTTAGCGCAATTGCCTCGGTCGACATGACGTCGGTGAACCCCCCTTCGATGGCCAGCGTCTCCGGATCGAGCGGATCGGCGAACCGGTAGAGGGAGAACGCGGTCGGCGGAAGGAACCAGTTGCCGATCTGGGTGTCCCGGAGCAGCACGTGCAGGGTCACGTTGGGGAGCAGGGCCAGTTCGCAGAGCTGGCGAAGTTGCTCGTGCAGCACCTCGGGCGGCCCGGCGCGGCGGCCGAGAGCCGCCTCCTCCAGCACGGCGGTGTAGCGGGGCGCGTCGGGCTCCCGGGTGAGCAGCGTCTGGCGGGCCAGTCGCGCCTGCACCTCGGTCTCGGGCTCCTCGCCGGGCTCCGGCTCACCGGCGCCCTCGGCCACCTGACGGGCCGAGACGATCCGGACCTGCGCGTACCCGGGCGTCTGCAACAACCCCGGCACCAGCACCGGGTTGTACTCGGAGATCGACGCGCAGCCCGCCTCCAACTCGGCCCAACTGCGCTGCTGCTGCGTCATCACCGGGAAGTTCTTCAACCAGCCCCGCATGTCACCGGCCTCGCCGGTGATCCCGAGCAGCTCCTCGTGCAGTGCCGCATCGGCGCCGTAGAGGTCGAGCAGAACCCCGACGTCCTGCGGGTCGGGTCGGCTGCGGCCGTTCTCCAGCCGGGACAGTTTCGACGCGGAGGCCCAGCCGATCCGCTCGATGACCTGGTCCCCGGTGAGGCCCGCGGCCTCGCGCAGGCGGCGCAGCTCTGTGCCCAACCGGCGACGACGCAGGATCGGGCTGGGTGCGGCAGGAGGCACGGTGTCCTCTTTCCCGTCGACCGCCGCAGACGCGACGGTAACTGTATGAAATTCGCCCCCCACGGTCAGTATGGACGGCGCGACCGGCGTCGGAGGTTCCGGCGGGGGCGTGTCTTGCGAAAAATGGACCTCGGGTACGCCGGACGACGGCGCTCCCCGAGGTCGCGGCCCCGTCGACCACGCCCACCCCGGGCGCGCCATCCCCGCCGGAGGGACCCATGCGCACCGTCCTGCGCCGACCCGACTTCCGCCTGCTCTTCGGGGGCCTGCTGGCCAGCATGACCGCCGAGTCGATCCTGCTGCTCGCGCTCGCGATCTGGGTCAAGGACCTGACCGGCTCCGACGGGCTCGCCGGTGCCACGATCTTCGCCGTCATCGCCCCGATGACGCTCGCGCCGCTGGTCGGCTGGTTCGTCGACCGCTACCCGCGCCGGCCGTTCTTCGTGGCCGCGAACCTGGTCACCGCGGTGCTGCTCACCCCGTTGTTCACGGTCCGCGACGCGGGCGACGTCTGGCTCGTCTACCTGGTCGCCGCCCTGTACGGCCTGTCCTACATCACGCTCAGCGCGGCGCTCAGCGGGCTGATCCGCCAGGTGGTGCCGGTCGAGCTGCTGGCCGAGGCGAACGGCGTGCTGCAGACCGTACGCCAGGGGCTGCGGCTGATCGGTCCGCTGGCCGGCGCGGCGCTCTACGCGGCGATCGGCGGGTGGGCGCTGGCCGGGATCGGCATGGTCGGGTTTCTGACCGCGGCCGCCGTGGTGACCGCGCTGCCCACCCCGCAGCCGGCGCCGCCGACCGTACGGCTGCGCTGGCCCGCCGAGCTGGGTGCCGGGCTGCGACACCTGGCCGACGAGCCGGCCCTGCGCCGGGCCCTGCTCGGCTACGGGCTCGGGTCGCTGGTGATGGGCTTCAGCGAGTCGCTCATCTTCGCGTACGTCGACCAGGGGCTGGACCGCGACGCCGCGTTCGTGGGCGTGCTGGTCACCGTGCAGGGCGTGGGTGGGCTGCTCGGCGGGCTCTGCTCGCCCGCGCTGGTCCGCCGGCTCGGCGAGGTCGGCACGCTGGCCGCCGGGGTCGCCTTCTTCGGGCCGGCCGCGCTGGCGCTCGTGTACCCCGATCTGCGGCTCGGGTTCGCGGCGGTGCTGCTGGCCGGCGTCTCTCTTCCGCTGACCATGGTGGGGCTGCACACGCTGATCCAGCGGCGTACCCCGCCCGGGCTGGTCGGCCGGGTCGCCGCCGCCACCGAGGCGGTGGTCAGCGGGCCGCAGGCGTTCTCCATCGGCGCGGGCGCCCTGCTGGTCGGGTTCGTGGACTACCGGGCGTTGTTCGCGCTGGTCGGGGTGGCCACCCTGGTCGCCGGCGGCTACCTCTGGCGGGGCCGGCACCTCAGCGCGCCGCCCGGCGCCCGCTCGCCCACACCACCGCCCGGCCCGACCCTGCCGGCGCCGCGGCGCCCGGCCGACGACGCCGATCAGCAGGTGGCGAGCGGGAGCCAGCGCTCACCGCGACGGTGACGGATACCGGACACGACGAGCGGCCGCCCCGGGTGGGGGCGGCCGCTCGTCGAACAGGAACCGGTCGGTCAGGCGGTGAGGGTGCCCAGGTGCTGCTTGACCTGGGTGATCGAGGGATTGGTCAGGGCGCTGCCGTCGGCGAAGCGCAGCGTCGGCACCGTCTGGTTGCCGCCGTTGACGCTCATCACGAACTCAGCGGCCTTCGGGTCCTGCTCGATGTCGACCACCTCGTACCCGATGCCCTCCCGGTCTAGCTGCGACTTCAGCCGGTGGCAGTAGCCGCACCAGGGGGTGGAATACATCGTCAGCATGGTCGGGCCCTCCAACTCATCCGCCGCCGGCTTGCGGATCAAGCCGAGGCTGTTCGCTGCAACGTCCGGGACAACTGAGATGATTCCTGGTTGTGGCGGTTCACTCAGCGTCGGAAAGCGTGCTCGCCGGGCTGGACCCGGAGCAGCGCTCCGCGGTGACCGCACCGGCCGGTCCGGTCTGCATCCTGGCCGGCGCCGGCACCGGCAAGACCCGCGCGATCACCTCCCGCATCGCCCATCGGGCGCTCTCGGGCGAGATCTCCCCACGGCACGTGCTCGCGGTCACCTTCACCGCTCGGGCCGCCGCCGAGATGCGACACCGTCTCACTCTGCTCGGGGCGCAAGGTGTGCAGGCACGGACCTTTCACGCGGCCGCGCTGCGCCAGGTGCGCTACTTCGCGCCCCGGCTGCTGGCCGGCCGGGCCATGCCCGAACTGCTGGACAGCAAGGTGCGGCTGGTCACCCTCGCCGCGGCCCGGGTCGGCCTGCGGACCGACCGGGCCGCCGCACGGGACCTGGCCGGCGAGATCGAGTGGGCCAAGTCGTCGCTGGTCGAGCCGACGGAGTACGTGGTGTCCGCTGCCCGGGCGCTGCGCGACACCCCGCACGAGCCGGCGAAGGTGGCCGAGGTGTTCACCGCGTACGAGCAGCTCAAGCGCTCGAACGGCGTGATCGACTTCGAGGACATGCTGCGCGCCGCGGTGTGGGGCATCGAGGAGCACCCGGACGTCGGCGAGCAGGTCCGCGGCCAGTACCGGCACTTCGTGGTGGACGAGTACCAGGACGTCAACCCACTCCAGCAGCGGCTGCTGGACGCCTGGCTGGGCGGCCGGAACGATCTGACCGTGGTCGGCGACGCCAGCCAGACGATCTACTCGTTCACCGGGGCGACCTCGGCGTACCTGGTCGACTTTCCGCGCCGGCACCGCGGCGCCACCGTGATCCGGCTGGTTCGTGACTACCGCTCCACCCCGCAGGTGGTCGGGTTGGCCAACGCGGTGATCTCCCAGGCCCGGGGCGCCGAGGCGCGGCTGCGGTTGGAGTTGAGCGGGCAGCGCCCTCCCGGCCCCGAGCCGGACCTGCGGATCTTCACCGACGAGCCGGCCGAGGCGAACGCGGTGGCCGCCCGCTGCCGGTCCCTCATCGACGCGGGCACCCCGGCGAAGGAGATCGCCGTGCTGTTCCGGACCAACGCGCAGTCCGAGGCGTACGAGAAGGCACTCACCGAGGCCGCGGTCCCCTACGTGGTGCAGGGCGCGGAGCGGTTCTTCGAACGGGCCGAGGTGCGCCAGGCGATGATCGCGCTGCGTGCCGCCACCCGGTCGATCCCGGGGGAGACCCCGCTGCCGACCGCCGTCGTCGAGGCGCTCACCGCGGTCGGCTGGGCCCCGGACGCGCCCCCGGCCGGCGGCGCGGCCCGCGAGCGGTGGGAGGCGCTGGCCGCGCTGGTCCAGCTCGCCGAGGAGTACGCGGCCACCCCCGAGGTGGTGCCGATCGGCGAGGCGGCGGCGGTCGAGCGCCCGGTCACCCTGGCCGACTTCACCGAGGAGCTGGCCCGCCGCGCCGCCCAGCAGCACGTGCCGACGGTGGACGGGGTGACCCTCGCGTCGCTGCACTCGGCCAAGGGGCTGGAGTGGGACGCGGTCTTCCTGGTCGGCCTCGCCGAGGGCACCCTGCCCACCACGTACGCGAAGACCGTCGAGCAGGTCGAGGAGGAGCGCCGGCTGCTCTACGTCGGGATCACCCGGGCCCGGCAGTGGCTCTGGCTGTCGTACGCCGCCGCGCGCTCGCCGGGCGGACGCGCCCGGCGCCCGTCGCGGTTCCTGCCCCAACTGGACCGCTCCGGCGGGACCGAGCGGGCCACCGGTGGCGCCGGTCCGGCCCGCCGCCCCGAGCGACGCCGTACCCAGATCGTCTCCTGTCGGATCTGCGGCGCCACCCTGCTCGCCGGCCCGGACCGCAAGCTGGGCCGCTGCCCCACCTGTCCGTCCGACATCGACGATGAGCTGCACGAACGTCTGCGGGAGTGGCGGCAGCGGGTGGCCGGGGCGCAGAAGGTCCCCGCGTACGTGGTCTTCACCGACGCCACGCTGATCGCGCTGGCCGAGCGGCGGCCCGGCCGGCCGGAGGAGTTGATCGCCATCGCCGGCATCGGCCCCCGCAAGCTGGGCCTCTACGGGGACTCGGTGCTGGCGCTGGTGGGTGGCGCGGGGGTGGACGACGTCTGCCCGGAGAAAACTTTCGAAATCTCGTCGTAAATTCGTTTGCCCTCGCCCCGGCGCGAGGAATAGCCTCAGAACACACCACGCGAGCGGCGCCATTCCGGCTGCTCACGGGGGTTGGTCCGGTCGATATATGAGGAACGTGAGGGAGGTGGCACCCGTGAAGATCTTCACCTACGAGCGTCTGGCGGCGATGCCAGCTGTCCACGCTCCGCTGTCGGCTGTCCGGGTGGCCCTCGCGGCCGCACGACCGTCGGTTCCGCAGGTGCACCAGGTTCAGGCCGAGCTGAACCTGACTGTCGCACCCATCGGAGTCGAGGGGACCAGTGGCTTCACGGGCATGGGCATTCAGGGCGCCAAGAAGCGCACGGATGTCCGCGGCGTTCCACCTCGAGGTAGACCGGTCTGATTCATCAGACACCGGCTCACCTCGAGGCCGCGGAACCCGCTTACCGGGATCCGCGGCCTCAGTTTTTTGCCCCGCCGAAGTACGTCGGAATGCGATCCACGAGATCGAAGTGAGAGAGAGGTGACCGGGCGATGAGTCTGGCGTTGGCCCCCCTCGACGTGAGCGTCGAGATGGAGGCGAACCTGCCCTGCCGGAAGTTCGACCCCGACCTGTGGTTCTCCGACTCGCCTGCCGAGCTCGAGCTGGCCAAGTCGCTCTGCGGGGACTGCCCGCTGCGCGTCGAGTGCCTGGCCGGAGCGGTGGAGCGAGCGGAGCCGTGGGGCGTCTGGGGCGGCGAGATCTTCGAGCGTGGCGTGGTCGTCCCGCGCAAGCGGCCCCGTGGCCGTCCGCGCAAGGAGGACGTCGCACGTGACGCCGAGCTCCGGGTCGAGGCCGAGGCGCGCCTGGCGGCCAGTGGGCTGTCCGAGGTGCGTGGCGCGGTCCGGCTGGCAGCCTGACATGTTCCCGATCCGTACCAACTACGCCGGTGACCTGCCGGCAGCGAGTGAGAAGACGATGCTGCACGTACCGACTGGAGCCTTCGAGATGCAACTACTCCACGAAGCGTTGTCCCGGGCTCGAATGCGCCGGCCTCAGGCCGGTCGTACCACCACGAGCACTGAGGCAACCCGATCCGCCCGTACCGTCGCCATGACCAGCCGTAACCAGTCGGCACGCGACCTGGGCGTTCTCTAGTACCACCGACACAGAAAGGGGCGGGTGCCAACCGGCACCCGCCCCTTTCGCCGTGCAACGAAGTCTTTGTCAACAGCCGGCGCGGATGGCCGGCGCCGCTCAGGCGACCGGTGCGAAGCCGGGCAGCCAGCGCTCCAGGATGCCCCGGTACGGCGCCTTCGCCTCCAACTGGCAGAGCACGCCGATCGACCCGAGCGTCACCCGGTGGATGAGCAGATACGACGGCGGCAGGTTGAGCTGCCGGCTGAGCTGGTAGGTGGGGGAGCGGGGGCTGGCCAGACGGGCCGCTTCGGCGCGCAGCCAGGCCCGGGTGAAGCGGAACTCGTCGGCCGCGATGGGCTCCAGCATCGGACGGAGGAAGTCGAGCACCCCCTCGGCGTCGATCTCCTCGGTGGAGCTGACGAAGCCCTCGGACCGCAGCCCAGCCACCACGCCGTCGGCGTCGTTGCGCAGGGCCAGCCCGGCGATGCGACCGATCGGCTCCGGCGTGCCCTCCGGCATGCGGGCCACCGCACCGAAGTCGATCACCCCGAGCCGGCCGTCGGGCAGCATCCGGAAGTTGCCGGGGTGCGGATCGGCGTGCAGCAGCCCGGCCCGCTGCGGCGCGGACAGGTGCAGGGTGGCCATCAGGCGGCCGGCCTCGTCCCGCTGCTCCTCGGTGCCCTCGCGGATGATGTCGGCCAGGGGTGTGCCCGCCACCCATTCGGTGATCAGCACCCGGGGCGACGCGGAGATCACCGCCGGGATGTAGATCTCCGGGTCGTCGGCGTACGCGGCGGCGAAGGTGCGCTGCGACTCGCCCTCCAGCTCGTAGTCCAGCTCCTCGGTGATCCGTTCGCGCAGCTCGACCAGGAGCGGCTTGACGTCCAGGCCGGGCTGGATGGCCCGGAACATCCCGCCCAGGCGGGAGAGCTGCTTGAGGTCGGCGAGCAGCGCGTCGCCGGCGCCCGGATATTGGATCTTGACGGCCACGTCGCGGCTGTTCGGCTCGCCCGACGGGCCGTACCCCGGCTCGCGCCACCTCGCCCGGTGCACCTGGCCGATGCTGGCCGCGGCGGCCGGGGTGTCGTTGAACTCGACGAACCGGTCCCGCCAGTCCGGGCCCAGCTGCTCGGTCAGCACCTTGTGCACGCTGGCGACCGGCAGCGGCGGAGCGGCCTCCTGGAGCTTGGTCAGCGCCTGGCGGTAGGGGGCGGCGATCTCCTCGGGCAGCGCCGCCTCGAAGACCGACAGGGCCTGACCGAACTTCATCGCGCCGCCCTTGAGCTGGCCCAGCACGCTGAAGAGCTGCTCGGCGGTGCGCTGCTGGATCTCCGCGGAGATCACGTCGGAGGCGAGCCCGGTGACGCGCTTACCCATGCCGAGGACGGTCCGCCCGGCGAAGCCGAGCGGCAGAGCGGCGAGTTTGGCGGTCCGGGACACGGCCCGGCGCGGGATGTCGGTCACACGGTCATTGTTACCGACCGAAGGGCCCCGCTGCTGCTCTGCTGCCGGGCTGGTGCCCACACGCGGCTCGGTGAGCACCCGCACGCCGGGTGCGGCGGCCAGCCCCGGCGGCGAAACCGACCCGCGCCGGTGATCTCCGTGGCACCGCCCAGCGTCTCCGGGGTGCCGCCGTCGAGCTGCGCCAGCGCTTCGGCCAGCGCGTACCCGATGGCTGCGAGCAGTGTGCCGGTCGCGCCGGCGACGGCCGGCTCGGCGGCCGCGAGTTGGGCGGCGAGCCGCGGCCAGTCCGGGTCGCGATCGGCCCGGTGCAGCTCCACGCAGTGCAGACAGGGCCCGGCGGGCGGGCGGACCAGCGGCCCGATCACCGGTACGCCCTCGCGCAGGGTGACCAGCAGGTGCGGCTGGCGGCGTTGGGCGAGACCGGCGGCGAGCAGCGCCGGCGGACGGTCGGTGCCGAGCTGGACCACCAGGTCGATCCGGGCGGTCCGGCCCGGGTGGGTGCCGGTGCCCGGCGCGACGCGGTCGACTGCGGCCCGTACCGCCGGGGCGAGCGGATCGCCCAGCTCGGCGGCCGGGATGCCGGTGCCGACCAGGTCGACGGGGCGTACCGGGCCGGTGAGGTGCGGAATCACCTGCCCGACGCCGGACTGGGCCAATGCCACCGCCAGCGGTGCGCCGAGCGCCCCGGCCCCGGTGAGCAGCACCCGGGCGGCCCGTCGCCGGCGCAGGCACTGGGCGGGAGTGCCGGGCAGCCGGGCCGCGGCCAGGGCCAGCGCGCCGGCCTCCGCGGCGAGCCGGACCCGGACCGGCCCGGTCAGCTCGCGGGGAAGCAGGCTGTGGGCGGGCACCAGCAGGCACGCGGTGCGCAGGGCGTCGAGCAGGTCACGTGCCTCGTCGGCGCTGACCCGGGCGGTGGGCGCGTGGGCCAGCACGGCGCGCTCGCTGCGGGTGCCGTCGAGCAGGTCGAGCAGGTGGGCGGCTCGCGGGTTGGCCAGTTCGAGCAGCACAGCGGGCCCGGGGCCGACGCCGAGCTGGAGGGTGTGCCGGTCCCGCCAGAGCCGGCTGAGGCCGGGCAGGAGGGTCGGGCGCGGCAGTGCGGTACGACTCATGATGACGAATCGTGACCGTTTCCCTGCTCTCGGTCGATCGTTGTCCACAGGTGGTCGGGCCGCTGTCCAGCGCTGTCCACAGGATTCGCCGGGTTATCCACAGCCCGCCGGTAATGGTGTCGGTCAACCGACAGGCCATCGATGGCAACGGGGGCGGGGTGGCCGCCGGCCACCCCGCCCCCGATCACCCGTACGCGTCAGACCTTGGCCTTGCCGAGGATGCGGTTCACTGTTGTTCCGCACACCGGACACTTGCCCTTGGCCATGTTCATTCCGGTCTTCGAGACCTCGACGTGCCCCTCGAAGTCCCGCTTCTCCTTGCACTTCACGCAGTAACCGTTGTAGGTCTGGGCCTGGTCGGCCACGGTGCCCTCCTCGTCTCGTCCGCCGGTCAATGCCGTCCCGGCGGGGTGCCCGGCGGCGGGCCACACGGGGCGCCGGCGCTGGGTCTCACTCCGCGGCCACCCTCGTGACCGCTGGTCCGCGGACCCTACCCAGGTCTGGGCGGTTCCATGTCAGCTGTGCATCGACACTGTGAGCAAGTCGACGTCGAGAGTGTGCATGGCGAATTAGGTCGGATAAGTCAGTTTGGCGGGGACACGCCGACCAAACCCTCTCAGCCACCCGTGCGGGTGCCCCCGCGGAGGCGCCGAGCACGGTGATCACCTACGGTGGAGGTGGACCGGACGGGGCCGCCATCGGGGTTCACCAAGGGTGACGAGATGGCGTAGCGGCGACCCGGCCAAGAAATTTTCGGGACGCCCAGCGACCAATCACCATTTTCTGGGCGCGTGTCGGGTGGTTGACCCTTGCGGACCCCTGGTCAGTACGCATTAGCTTTCCTTCGTGACACGTAGCCGAGGCTGCGCGGGCCAGTGATGGCGGGGACGCGCAAGCCGGTCGTCGAGGTGCGGCGCAGCCAGCGCCGACGACGCACGGTGTCTGCGTACCGTGACGGCGAGCGGGTCGTCGTCCTCATCCCGGACCAGTTCTCCCGGGACGAGGAGAGCGAATGGGTCGACCGGATGCTCGCCCGGCTCGCCGCTCGTGAAGGCCGGCTCGCCCGCTCGGACGACGAGCTGCTGACCCGAGCCACCCGGCTGATCGACCTCTACCTCGCCGGGTACGGCGCCCGGGCGGTGCCCACCAGCGTCCGATGGGTCACCAACCAGAACGGCCGGTGGGGCTCCTGCACGCCCGCCGACCGCAGCATCCGGATCTCGCACCGCGTGCAGGACATGCCCGAGTGGGTGATCGACTACGTGCTGCTGCACGAGCTGGCCCACCTCATCGTGCCCAGCCACAACGCCCGGTTCTGGGCGCTGGTCGGCCGCTACCCCAAGGCGGAACGAGCCCGCGGCTATCTGGAAGGCGTGGCCGCCGCCTCCTGCGCCCCCCTGCCGTCCTGACCCGGATGCCCTGCCCGCTCCGGCGGCCCGCCTGACCCACGGTGCCGCGGTCTACGTACCCGGCCCCGGCGGCGGCCTCGTCCTGCATGGTCCTGGCGTGGCTGCCCTGTGTCGTCCGCGAACTCGTCTGACCTGGAGCGACGCGGCGCCGGCCGCGCTGGCGGTTGGCGGGTTGGCGGGTTGGCCGGTTGGTTGGTTGGCGGTTGGCGGTTGGCGGTTGGCCCGCTTTGTCGCGCTCCCTGAGACCTTGCTTTGGGGCTGGCCCTAGATCGACTCCGTTTCCCCGAAATCGCGCTATCCGCGGGTGGAAGACACCGCGATATCGCCGAAACGGAGTCGATCACGCTGCGCCGGCCGAGCCGAGCCGGGCCGGGCCGGGCTGAGGCCCGGCCGAGCCGCATTCGGGGCTGGGTGCCGGGCGCAGGCCGGGCTGGACCCGGCGTGCTGGGCGGGCTGGGCT
>NZ_RCVI01000404.1:0-27726 GCF_003667455.1 Micromonospora sp. CV4
GGGTGGGCGGGACCTGTTCGCCCGCCGGTACGCGGCCAGATCCCGCGACCTGCTCGCCGAGGGCTACCGGGTCGGCGCGGTCAACAGCTGGATCGACGCGGCGACGGTCGCCATCCCCGGCCTGTTCCTGGCGGCGGTGGTGTGGTTGACGGCCCGGATGGCGGTGACCGGTGACGTCACGATCGGTGAGCTGGTCGCCGTCTACGGCTACGTGGCGACCCTGATCGTGCCGGTGTGGTTCCTGCTCGAAGGCAGCCACCAACTGATCCGCGGGCGGGTCGCCGCCCGCCGGATCGTCGACCTGCTGAAGCTGAACCCGGACGACGTCGGCGGCCCGCGCAGCGCACCGGATCGCCAGGACGGCATTCCCGACCGGCGCCGCCCGGATGTCGTGGCCGCGCCGGAGCACCCCGCGGACCTGCACGACCCGGTGACCGGGCTGACCGTCCCCGTCGGCCGGCTGATCGGCGTGGCCGCCGACGAACCATCGGCGGCGCTGGCCCTGGCCGACCGGCTCGGCCGGTACGTGGCCAGCGAGTCCACCTGGGGCGGTGTGCCGCTGACCGGGATCGCCCTGGACGAGGTCCGCGCGCGCATCCTGGTCGCCGATCACGACTCGTACCTGTTCCCCGGCACGCTGCGGGACATCCTGCTCTCCCGGACGGACTCCGACGACGCCGACGGGCCGCGGGCCGACGACGACCGGATCACCGCGGCGCTGCGTGCCGCGTCGGCCGAGGACATCGTCGAGGCGCTGCCGGACGGGCTGGACACCGTGATCGACGCCCGCGCCCGTACGCTCTCGGGCGGCCAGCGCCAGCGGGTCCGCCTGGCCCGGGCCCTGCTCGCCGAGCCGGAGGTGCTGATCCTCGTCGACCCGACGTCGGCGGTGGACGCGCACACCGAGGCGCGGATCGCCGAACGGCTCCGTGTCGCGCGGGCCGGACGGACGACCGTCGTGCTCGCCACCTCGCCGCTGCTGCTGAGCCGGACCGATCTGGTCGCCCACCTGCGTACGGGCCGGATCGTCGCCACGGGCACCCACACCGACCTGCTCGATCAGGACCCCGGCTACCGGCACCTGGTGGCCCGGGACAGCGCCGATCCCGACCTCGATCGAGACGCCGACGCCGACGCCGAGGGGGCCTACCCGTGAGCCGACTGCCGGTGGCGGACCGCCGGACCGTGCGCCGGGCGCTGCGGGAACTGATCCGCCGGCACCGGCGGGCGGTCGGCGTCGTGCTGGCGCTGCACAGCGCCGCCGCGGTCGCGGGGCTCGCCCCGCCGTGGCTGCTGGGCACCATCGTCGACCGGGTCACCGCGGGCGCCGGTGTGGCCACCGTGGACCGGCTGGCGCTGGCGATCGGCGGATGCGTCCTGGTGAGCGCGTTGCTCTCCCGCTACGCGCAGTACGCCGGGCACCGGTTCGGGGAGCGGGCCGTCGCGGACCTGCGCGAGGAGTTCGTCAACCGCACGCTCGGGCTGCCCGTCTCGGTCGTCGAGCGGGCCGGTTCCGGGGACCTGGCCACCCGCAGTTCCGTCGACGTGGCGACGGTGGGCACCACGGTCCGGGACGTGGTGCCGACCATCGTCATCGCCTCGGTGCAGCTGGCGCTGCTGTTCGGGGCGGTCTTCCTGCTGCACCCGCTGCTCGGGCTGGCGGCGCTGGCCGGGCTGCCGTCGATCTGGGCGGTGACCCGCTGGTACCTGCGGCGGGCGAGTTCCGCGTACCTCGTGGAGGGTGCGGCGGCCGCGGAGCTGACCGAGACGCTGACCACCACCGCCGAGGGCGCCCGCACCGTCGAGGCGCTGGGGCTGGCCGACGACCGGATCCGGCACGGCACCACCCGCATCGCCCTGGTGTGGCGGGCCCGGCGGGCGACGCTCGCGCTGCGCACCGTGTTCTTCACCGTGGTGGAGGCCAGCTATCCGCTGCCGGTCGCCATGGTCCTTCTCGTCGGCGGGTATCTGCTCTCCGAGGAGATGGTGTCGCTCGGCGCGGTGGTCGCCGCCGCGCTCTACCTTCAGCAGGCGATCGACCCGCTGGACCGGCTGTTGCAGTGGACCGAGCAGGCGCAGCGCGGCTTCGCGTCGTTCGCCCGGGTGCTCGGCGTCGGCCTGGTCCCGCCGGAACCGCCCGGCACGGTGGCCACCTCACGGGGCGAGCGACTCGTCGTGCGCGAGGCGCGGTTCTCGTACGGCGGCGGGCGCGACGTGCTGCACGGCATCGACCTGGAGGTGCGGCCCGGTGAACGGCTGGCTGTCGTCGGCCCGTCGGGGGCCGGCAAGTCCACCCTGGCCCGGCTGCTGGCCGGGATCGACGCGCCGCGCCGCGGTGTCGTCAGCATCGGTGGTTGCCCGGTGACCGACCTCGACCCCGCCGAGCGTCGTCGCCGGATCGCCCTGGTCACCCAGGAACACCACGTCTTCATCGGCTCGCTACGCGACAACCTCGCGTTCGCCGCCCCGGACGCCTCCGACGGGCAGATGCTCTCCGCGCTGGTCACGGTGGGCGCCGACTGGTACCCCGACCTGCCCGACGGCCTGGACACCGTGCTCGGGGACGGCGCCCGGCAGCTCGGCGCCGCCGAGGCGCAGCAACTGGCGCTGGCCCGGTTGGTGCTCGCCGACCCGCACACGCTGATCCTGGACGAGGCGACCGCCGCGCTCGATCCGACGACCGCCCGGCGCACCGAGCGGGCCCTGGCCGCCGTGCTCGTCGGGCGGACCGTCATCGCCATCGCGCACCGGCTCAACACCGCGCACGACGCCGACCGGGTCGCCGTCCTGGCGGACGGCCGGATCACCGAGATCGGCAGCCACGACGACCTGGTGGCGGCCGGCGGGGCGTACGCCGCTCTGTGGCACTCCTGGCACGCCCACGCCGACGAGCGTCCACGATGAACCGAAGGGCACCGGGCGGACGCCCGGTGCCCTTCAATTAACCAACGGACCTACTTGACGGCGCCGGAGGTGAGGCCGGCCTGGATCTGACGCTGGAAGATCGCGTACACAATGATCATCGGGAGGATGGCGATGGTCAGCGCGGCGAACAGTCCGGACCAGTCCGCCTCGTAGCCGGCGTTGACCGAGATGTCCGCGATGCCCTGGGTGAGCACCCACTTGTCCTTCGCGTTGCTGAGCAGCACCAGGGGAAGTTGGTACTGCGCCCACTGACCGATGATGTTGAAGATCGCGACGCTGATCAGGCCCGGCTTCGCCATCGGCATCATGACCTGGAAGAACAGCCGGGTGTGCCCGCAGCCGTCGATCAACCCCGCCTCCGCCACCGACGACGGCAGCGTCTTGAAGAACGCGGCCAGGAAGAAGATCGTGAACGGCAGCGAGTACGCGATGTAGACCAGCACCACCCCGGTGTGGGTGTCCAGCAGGCCCAGGTTCTTCACCACGAAGAAGAGCGGCACCAGCGCCAGGAAGACCGGGAAGGCCAACCCGGACACGAAGAGATAGTAGATCGCCCGGTTGCCCCAGAACTTGTACCTGGCCAGCACGTACGCCGCCATCGAGCCCAGCAGCATCGTGCCGAAGGTGCTGCACCCGACCACGATGACGCTGTTGATGAAGTACCGGCCGACGCGTGCGGTCGTCCAGGCCCGGCCGAAGTTCTCCCAGCGCAGTTCCGCCGGGAGCGTCCACGGGCTGCTGAAGATCTCGGTGGTGTTCTTGAACGCGGCGAGGAAGGTCCAGAGGATCGGCACGATCACGATCACCGCCCACACGGCGAGCGCGATGTGCCCCAGGCCGGCGAAGAGCCGCGCCTCCGAGCGAGGGCCCTTCGGCCCCTGCTTACCGGGGGCGCCCGGGTCGCCGGTCTTCGGCGGTAGCGCCGCCGGCGTCGGCGGCAGCGTCGACTGCGGGTTCATCAGTACTCCACGCTTTCCCGCTTGGTGAGCCGCAGCGTCAGCGCCGCGAACGTGAGGGTCAGGAAGAAGAGCGCCACACCCATCGCGGAGGCGTAGCCGTATTTCGAGTAGACGAACGCGTTGCGGTAGATCTCCATGGCCAGCACGGTGGTGGCGCCGTCCGGGCCGCCGCCGTCCACGGAGAGCACCGCGACGATGGCGAACGCGTCGAACGCCGCGATGCCCAGGTAGACCCAGGCGACCTGGAGGGTGTCCCAGAGCAGCGGGAGGGTGACCCGGAAGAACAGGGTCACCTTGGTCGCCCCGTCCATCTCGGCGGCCTCGTAGATCTCACCCGGGATGGAGGCCATCCCGGCCGAGAAGAGCACCACGTAGAAGCCGACCGCCTGCCAGACCAGCACCGCGATGATCGACCAGAGGGCCAGGTTCGGCCGGATCAGGAAGAGCACCGGATCGAAACCGAGCTTCATCAGCACGCCGTTGATCAGGCCGGACTCGTTGGGCCGGTAGACCATCTGGAACAGCACCGCGATGATGGCCACCGCCAGGACCTGGGGGAAGAAGAACACCACCCGGTAGAACTTCGCCCCCCAGACCCCCTGGCGTTGCCCGCCGCTGCTCTTGCCGCCCACGTTGAGCAGGAACGAAAAGAACAGGGCGATGGCGATGGTGATCAGCGGCAGGGCAAGCAGCAGTACGCCGTGGTGCTGGACCGCCTTCCAGAAGCTGCCGTCGTCGAGCAGCCTCCGGTAGTTGTCGAAGCCCACCCACTGCGGGGCCGACAGCCCCCGCCAGTTGGTCATCGAGATCTGGAACGCCTGCGCGTACGGCGCGATGACGAAGACCACGTACAGCGTGACCGGGGCGAACAGGAACCCGATCACGAACGGATACTTGCCGTGCCGCATGACCCCTACGCTCCGATCAGCGCTTGAACTTGGTGACGGAGGAATCCTTCTTGATCGCGTCGGCGCGCTTCTGGATCCGCTCCACGAACGCGTCCGCCTTGATCCGGCCGAACATCAGCTCGTTGGTGGCGGTACGCGCCTCCGTGTCGAGCTCCTTGTACCAGTTGTCGAAGAGCATGTTGAACACGTCCTGGCCGGCTGCCTTCAACGCGGCCTGGGCGCTGGCCACACCCGGCGGGAACTGGAAGCCCTCGCTGCCGGCCGGCACGACCGTAGCCGCACCGACGGTCTCGGTGAAGCCCCGGGCGCCCGCCTTCGACAGCATCTGGCGCATGTACTCCATGCCACCACGCGGGTTCTTGCTCTTGGACGAGACGAAGTATCCCTCGCCACCGGCCGCCCGGATAGCGGTCGCCGGCAGCTTGTCCGACGCGGTGAGGCTCGGCACCGGCATGAGCTGGTAGGTGAAGCCCGCCGGCGTGTCCTTCTTCTGCTCGTTCTCCAGCCAGTCACCGGACGGGTAGAAGGCGACCTTGCCCTGGTTCTGCCGCAGCTGCACGTCGGTGTGCTTGAGCCCCTCGAAGCTCTTGTCCGAGTACTTCGCGCCGATCTCGGCCCACGCCTCGGCAGCCTGCTTGACGGCGTCCTGCTTCCAGGCGCCGTCCTCCAGGTTGTCGATGTTCTTCAGGACGTCGGTCCCGCCGATCTTCGCGGCCTGGGTGAGGATCACGTTCCACTGGTAGTAGGCCGCGTTCGCCCCGGCGTAGCCGTACGGGGTGATGCCCTTGGCCTTGATCTGCTCGCAGAGCGCCTTGAACTGCTCCCAGTTGGTGGGCGCGGTCCACCCGTTGTCCTTGAAGAGCTTGCCGGAGTACCAGATCCCGTAGACCGTCGAGACGTAGTACAGGACGAACGGCTTGCGCCCCCCGTCGGCGGTGTTGAACATGCCCTGCTCGACAACGCCCGGGATGACGGTGTCGCGGACCTTCTTGCTCGCGTCGTCGACCGACGGCGCGTCCCACAGCTCGGTGAGGTCCTGCAGCTGGCCGTCGTTGACGAGCGCGCCGAAGTCGAGGAACTTCTCGCCGGAGTTGTTGACGAACTCCGGCGGGTTGCCGCCGGCGAAGCGCGGCTGGAGCACCGTGGAGACCGCCTGGGTCGCCTGGTGCTTGACCTCGGACTTCGGGAACGCCTTCTTGTAGAGCGGCTCGTGCACGTCGGTGGCGTACTTCTCGCCGTAGCCGCCGTTGAAGATGATCACCTCGATCGGGGCGTCCTCCTTGACGCCCAGCGGGTTGGTCGCGCTCTTGGTGCCGCCGGCGACCTGCTCGTTGTCCTTGTCGTCGCCGCTGGTGGCGCAGGCGCTGAGCAGGCCGATGGCCGGAGTGGCGAGCATGCCCACGGCGGCGGCGCGGCGCAGCACCGTACGGCGGTCGAGTTCGACCGGGTGCTCGGGGGTAATCGACATCGTCGTCTCTCCTTGTGGAATTCGGGTCAGGCGGTGCGCCGGAGACGCCCGGCGTACCGCGACTCGAGGGCGATGTTGTGCTCGTCCCCGCCGGGGACGTTGGCCGAGAGGTAGATAGGGGGCACCTCTCCGGCCTGGTGGAACCGTCGTACGACCTCCGCCGTCAGCAGCTGCGCCAGCAGCGCAGTGGTGACCGAGGAGACCGCACAGACCGCGCCGCCGCCCTCGAGCGGCAGCAGTGCATCGCCGTACGGCGCGCCATTGTCCAGCACGACGTCGGCGAGGTCGGCGAGCCGTCGACCGGACGGGTGCCGCGGCGCCACCCGTGCGGTGTGCTCGACCGAGGTGACCGCGATCAACGGATGACCGCGCTCGGTGACCAGCGCCGCCAGCTCGACCACCGAGCCGTTGATGCCGGATTGGGATGCCACCACGAACACGTCCCGCGGCTGGGGCGCCGCGAGCGCGTAGATCTGGTGGGCGATGGAGGGGTCGCGTTCGAGCTTGGGGTCGGCGAGCACGTCCGGCGGGGCGTCGCCGTGCACCACCAGGTCACGCACCGAGAGCCGGTTGGTGGGGACCAGGCCGCCGGCCCGGGCGACCAGTTCGGCGGCGAACGCCTCGGAGTGCCCGGCGCCGAACGCCTGGAGCACACCGCCGGCACGCAGGCTGTCGGCGATCAGGTCGGCGGCCCGGGTGATGCCGTCGGCCTCGGTGTCGAGCAGCCGGTCGAGCACCGGGCGGACCGCGTCCGCGTACCCCTGGGCGCTGATCATGCGAGGGCCCCCTTCGCGGCCTTGTGCCCGTCGACGGCCTGGGCGGTACGCCGGAAGGCCGCGTGCGCGCGGTCGTGGGTGCGCTGGGCCACGGCGATGTAGAGCAGGTCGAGCACCACCAGCTGGGGGTGGCGGGCGGAGAGCGCGTCCGGCCGGAAGGTGGTCGCCTGGCTGGCGGTGAGCAGCACGATGTCGGCCAGCTCCGCCAGGGGTGAGCGGGGGAAGCCGGTGAGGGCGATCGTGGTGGCGCCTCGACTGCCCGCCTCGGCGAGCATCTCGATCGTCTCCCGGGTCTGGCCGGTGTGCGAGATGCCCAGCGCCACGTCTCCCGCGCGCAGCAGCGCGGCGCTGGCCAACCCCTCGTGCACGTCGTTCCAGGCCCACGCGGCCACCCCGATGCGGTGCAGGCTGAACTGCATCTCCTCGCCGACCAGCGCGCTGCCGCTGGCGCCGAAGATGTTCACCCTGCTGGCGCCGGCGATCGCCACCGCGGCCCGCTCCACCTCGGCGAGGTCGAGCAGCGCGGCGGTGTCGTGCATGGCGCGGGTGTCGGCGGCCATGATCTGGTTGAGCACCCGGACCAGCGGGTCACTCGGCTGGATCTCCCGACCGATGTCGATGGTCCAGCCGGCCGAACGGGCGCGACCGGTCTCGGCGGCGATGCCGAGCCGCAGGTCGGCGTAGCCCTCGAAGCCCATCGCGCGGCAGAACCGGGTGATCGTCGCCGGTGACGTGCCGCTGCGTTCGGCGAGTTCCACTATGGTGGACCGGGCGGCCGCCTCCGGGTCGCTCAGCACGTGCTCGGCGACCCGGCGCAGCGCGCCGGTCAGCTCACCGAGCCCGTTGCGGACGCGGGCCAGCACGCCGTCGGAGGCGGACCCGAGCGCCCCGCGCCGGTTGAACGCGTCGGCGTCGACCACCGCGGTCCCCGCGGAGGTGTCCACCTCGTGATCAACCATGCGACGCCTACCCTTTCCGAAAAGACTGTTAACTGTTAGTGGTAAAAGTTCTTACTGAACGCCCCTCCGTGTCAAGACTGTGGGCGAAGTTTTCAAACTGTTACCTGGCGCACAAGCCGCCGCGCCGGCCAGATCTTGCCCCGCGCGACGGTGCCGACCAGCATGAACAGGGCCCGTCGCCGCGCGAGCGCAAGGAGGCCGTGCCGATGTCCGACGCCCTCGTGATCGGTCTCGACGTCGGCGGTACGTCCACCCGGGCGACCACCCTGACCCTCACCGGCGAGCGCCTGGGCACCGGCCGAGCCGGCGGCGGCAACCCCACCAGCCACGGCGCCGAACGGGCCGCCACAGAGCTGCTGAGGGCCCTGCGCGGTGCGCTCACCGACGTCGACCCGACCCGGGTGGCGGCCGGCACCATCGGGCTGGCCGGTGCGGCCCGACTGCTCGCCGACCCCGCCGGCCGGGCCGCCTTCGACCGGGCCTGGCAGGACGCCGGACTGCGCTGCCCGTACGCCGTGCACGGCGACGCCCTGGTGGCCTACGCCTCCGGCACCGCCGCCCCGGACGGCACGGTGCTCATCGCCGGCACCGGGGCGATCACCGCACAGGTCCGCGACCTACGGCTCGACCGGGTCGCCGACGGGCACGGCTGGCTGCTCGGCGACGCCGGGTCCGGGTACTGGCTGGGCCGCGAGTCGGTCCGCCGGCTGCTCGCCGACCTGGACACCGGCCGCACCCCCGGCGCGCTGACCACGGCGGTGCTCACCGAACTGATGGGCAGCGCCGAGATCGCCGCCCGCCCACGGGACACTGTGGACGCCACGATCCAGGCGGTGACCCGCCGACCCCCGATCGAGCTGGCCCGGCTGGCCCCGCTGGTCGTCACCGCCGCCGCCGACGGCGAACCGGTCGCCACCGCGCTGGTCGCCGAGGCGGCCGCTCACCTGGTCGACAGCGTGGGCCGGATCCGCCCGGCCGGAGCGGTGACACCGGTCGTGCTCGGCGGCGGTCTGCTCACCGGGGAGACCCCGCTGGCCGCCGCCGTCCGATCCGAGGTCGGCCGGCACTGGCCGGACGCCCCGCTGCGCACCGCCGGCGACGGGGCCGCCGCCGCGGCCTGGCTCGCCGCCCGCGAGTTACCCGAGGTCACCGACCCGACGGCCCTGCACGCCCGCCTCTTCCCCACCACCTCCTGACCCGCCGCCGACGCCTCCCCGCTGCGCCGCCGAGCCCACGCCGCGCGGGGCCGCACCGGACGCCGCACGCCCGCGCGCCAAGATCCGCACAACATCGCCGAAGTTGCTGCCTCCCGGGAGCGGAAGACCCCAACATCCCCGATGTTGTGCGGATCTTGGGGCGCATCGGCGCGGAGGTGCGGTGGGCTAGGGCGGGGGCGCGTCGAGGACCTTGGTCAGGCGGCGCCAGACGTGCGAGCGCCAGCCGCCGTCGAGCAGGGCGTACGTGCGCTGTTGGAGCGGGTCGTCCGGGTCGAAGCCGGAGTGTTCGAGGAAGAGCCGGGTGCCCCGGCCCTCGGGGAGGAGGGTCCAGGTCACCACCGTGTCCAGCGATCCCCCGCGCCAGGACCAGCGCAGCAGGCGCTGGGGGTCGAGGTCGAGCACCTCGCAGCGCACGATGCCGTCGAACCCGGGGCGCGGGTCGGTGCGGAACGTGAACCGGTGGCCGACGACGGGCACGAAGTCGGTCTGCATCAGCCAGCGGGCGATGAGATCAGGATCGGTCAGCGCCCGCCAGACCTTTGCTGGTGGATGGGGCAGGAACTGATCCACCCGGATGGTGCCGCGCTCACTCATCGTCGAGCTCGTCCAGCACGTCGCGCAGCGCACCGAGGCGACCGCGCCAGTACGCCTCGTACGGGCTGAGCCAGTCGGCGACCTCGCGTAGTGGCTCCGGCCGCAGTGCGTACAGCCGTTGCCGGCCGACTGGCCGCTCGGTCACGAGGCCGGCTTCCTTGAGCACCTTGAGGTGCTCGGACAGGCTCGGCCGACGCATGTCGAAGTGGTCCGCGAGCCGCTGCACCGGCTGCTGGCCGCCGTCGCGCAGCAGCCGCAGCAGCTCCCGGCGGGTCGGGTTGGCGAGCGCCGCGAAGACGTCCGACTCAGACACGGGTCGCCTGCAGGACGATGCCGTTGCCGTCCGGGTCGTCGAAGGTGGCGTACCGGCCCCAGGGGGCGGACCGGACGCCTCCGTCGGCGAAGTCCACCCCCCGCTCCCGGAGCCGGGCGACGTCCGCGTCCAGGTCGTCGGTCTCCAGCACCAGGCCCTTGAGCGACCCGGGCGCCATGGTCGGGAACCAGGTGACCAGGGTCAGGGCGGTGGCGGCACCCGGCGGCGCGACCTGTACCCAGCGCCCGCCGTCGGGGCCCATCGGGTTGTCCCAGATCAGGTCGAACCCGAGCACGTCGACGTAGAAGTCCCGGGCCCGGTCCTGGTCGGCGACGGGCACGGAGAGCAGTTGCACGTGGGTCACGGTCATGCCGACCACAATAGGTAGGAGTTTTCCTACCGGTCAAGCGGCGGCCCCTACTTGAGCTGGCCCGCGGTCAGCCCGGTCTGCACCTGTCGCTGGAAGCCCACGTACACGGCGAGCACCGGCAGCACGGCGATGCTCAGCCCGGCGAAGAGCCGGGCGTAGTCGCCGGCGTAGCCCTGACTGACCGACAGGGCGAACAGCCCCTGGGCGAGCACCCACTTGGACTCGTCGCCCTGCATCAACACCTGGGGTAACAGGAACTGGTTCCAGTGGCTGAGGAAGTTGAAGAGCGCCACACTGATCAGTCCCGGACGCGCCATCGGCAGCATCACCCGGAAGAACAGCCGGAAGTGACCGCAGCCGTCGACCATCGCGGCCTCGGCCACCGAGGTCGGCAGCGTCCGGAAGAACGCGGTCAGGAAGAACACCGTGAACGGCAGCGAGTAGGCCGCGTACACCAGGATCAGGCCAGTCCAGGTGCCGAAGAGGCCGGCGTTGCGGACCACGAAGAAGAGCGGCACCAGGGCGAGGAACACCGGGAACATCAGCCCGCCCACGAAGAGGTAGTAGACGAACTGCCGGCCACGGAACTCGTACCGGGCGAAGACGTACGCGGCGGTGGCGCCCATCAGCATGGTGAGGCTGACCGAGCCGGCCACCACCACCAGGCTGTTGAGGAAGTACCGGCCGATGTGCGCGCCGGTCCAGGCCCGCGCCCAGTTGTCCCAGTGCAGCGCCCCGGGCAGCCCCCACGGGTCGGCCAGGATCTCGCCGTTGGTCTTGAACGAGCTGATGAACATCCACAGCAGCGGCAGAACGGTGAGCAGGCCCCAGATCAGCAGGAACCCGTGCGAGAAGACGTTGGCCACGCCGAGTTCGCGGCGGATCGGGCGGTCCCGGCCGGCGGCGGACGTCGGAGCGGTGGCGGTGGTGGTGGGCTTGTCCAGTGTGGTCACGAGTACTCGATCCGATCGCGCCGGCCGACCCGCAGCGACAGCGCCGCCACCGAGAGGGTCAGGAAGAACATCACCACGCCGATGGCCGAGGCGTAGCCGAACTTGGTCTCGCTGCCGAAGGCGGTGTCGTACATCCGTACGCCGATCACGTCGGTGGAGAAGTTCGGCCCGCCGTTGGTCATCAGCTGCACGAGGATGAACCCGTCCAGGGCGAAGATGGCCAGGTAGACCCAGGCGACCTGGACGGTGTCCCAGAGCAGCGGCAGCGTGACCCGGCGCAGCGTGGTGAACCGGGACGCGCCGTCGAGCAGCACCGCCTCGTAGATCTCCTTGGGAACGGCCGACATGGCCGCGCCGAACAGCACCACGTAGAAACCGACGTTGCTCCAGACCATCACGGCCAGCACGCACCAGAAGGCGGTCGCCGGGTCGCCGAGCCAGGTCGGCGCGGGGAGGCCGACGGCGTGCAGCCCACTGGTGAGCAGCCCCTGGTTGGGGTGGTAGACCTCCTTCCAGAGCAGCGCGATGATCACCACGGAGAGCACCTGCGGGAAGAAGTACACCGTGCGGTAGAGCGCACCGCCGCGTACCCCGGTCACCCCGGCGCGGCCCTTACGCCCACCCATGGCGAGCATGGTGGCGAAGAAGAGCCCGAGCACGATGGTCAGCACCGGCACCAGCGCCAGCAGGATCGCGTTGTTCTGCAACGCGTTCCAGACGTACCCGTCGTTCCACAGGGTCTTGAAGTTCGCCAGGCCGACCGAGTTGGCGTCGGCTGAGTAGCCGAGCCAGTCGGTGGTGGAGATCTGAAACGCCTGGAGGTACGGCGACACGACGAAGACGACGTACAGCAGCACCGGCGGCACCAGGAAGGTGACGATCAGCGGCCACTTGCCATGTCTCACGATGAGGACCTACTTCCCGTGGTGCGGCCGGTGGGGGCCGTCCGCCCCCACCGGCCGGGGCGTCACGCTGCCCGCTTGAACTTCTTGATCGAGCTGTCCTGGGCGATCGAGTCGGCGCCCTTCTGGCACTGGTCGAGGAAGTCCGCCGGGCCGATCCGGCCGCTGAAGAACTCGCCGCACGCGGCGTCGACGAGGTTGCGCTCCAGCTTGCGGTAGAAGTTGTTGTAGACCCAGTTGAAGCCGTTGGCGCCGGACGCGTCCAGTGCCTTGACCACGGTGCTCAGCCCGTACGGCAGCTCGACGCCCTCGGTGGCGCCGGCCACCACGGTGAGGCTGGCGACCTTCTTCGTGAAGTCCTGGGCGCCCTTCTTGGACAGCATGGTCCGGAAGTACTCCAGGCCGCCGGCGACGTTGCGGGCCTTGGCCGGCACCATGAACGGCTCGCCGGCGGTGCCCCGGATCGCCTCGAACGGCAGCTTGTCGCCGCTGCCCAGGCTCGGCGTCGGCGCGATGGTCATGTTGAAGCCGGCCGGGGTGACGTCCTTCTGCTCGCTCTCCAGCCAGGAGCCGCAGGAGATGAACGCGGCCTTGCCCTGGCACCAGGCCGTCTGCGACTGCTTGTGGTCGAGGCCGGGCGAGCCCTCCAGGATGTACTTGTCCTTGACGATCTGGTGCCAGGCGTCGGCTGCGGCCTTCATCGCGTCTGACTTCCAGGCGTTCGGCTCCAGGTTGTCGAGGGCGGTGGCCACCGACGGGCCGCCGAACTTGATCGCGGTGGAGATCAGCGGCCAGCTCATGTAGCGCGGGTGGATGCCGGCGTACGTCCAGGGAGCGATGCCGGCGGCCTTGATCTGCTTGCAGAGCGCGATGTGGTCGTCCCAGGTCTTGGCGTACTCCCACTTGCGATCCGTGAACAGCTTGCTGGAGTGCCAGATGCCGTACGCGGTGTAGGTGTAGTTCATCACCAGGAACTTGCCGTCGTACGAGCCGATCTCGACCGCGCCGGGCAGCAGGGTGTCCTTGACCGTCTTGCCGGGGACGTCGAGGCTCGGGGCGGCGAGCAGCTCGCCGAGGTCGGCGAGGGCGTTCTGGCTGACCAGGCCGTTGAAGTCGATCTGGCCGGTGCCGGAGTTGTTGACCACGTCCGGCGGGGTGCCGTCGACGAAGCGCGGCTGAAGGGTCTTGCTGATCTCCTGGGTGACGGAGTGCTTGATCGTCGCCTTCGGGTACCGCTCGGTGTACATGGTCTCGTGGGCCTTGGCGTAGTCGTCGCCGAACCCACCGCCGAAGATCACCACCTCGAGCGGAGCGTCCTCCTTCACGCCGAGCGGGTTCTGCTCGCTCTTGGTGCCCTTGTAGGCGTTGGCGTCGCTCTTGTCGTCGCCGCCGCCGGTGGCGCAGCCCGTCAGCAGGCCGGCGGCGGGGGTGGCCAGCAGGCCGGCGGCGGCGCTGCGCCGCAGGATGTCACGCCTGTTCATGATGTCTCCTCGGGTCGGGTCGGGCGGGCGCCGGTGATGGGGGTGGCGTCCGTCGCATCGAGGCGCTGGGGGGGATGTGTTGCTTGTCTTCATTTGACACGAAGTCGTTGAAGAATTTCTACGGCAGCGACGCCCGGACTTCAACCCCCGGCAGCCGAACCGTTATCACCACCGGCCAACACCGGGTCGCATACCCTGAGGCGATGCACCGCCTGCGCCAGCTCGCGGAGCGCACCCCGCCCAGCCGGGAGCGGTACATCGACCTGCTCCGCGCCCTGGCCATCACCATGGTCATCCTCGGACACTGGGGCGTCACGGTGATCGGACGGGACGCCTCCGGCCGGCCCACCGGGCACTCCGCGCTCGGCGACCTGCCCTGGGCGTACCCGCTGACCTGGGTGGCCCAGGTGATGCCGGTCTTCTTCCTCGTCGGCGGCTACGCCAACGCGGCCTCGCTGACCCGGCTGCGGGCCCGCGACGGCGACGCCGCCGGCTGGCTGCTCGACCGCAGCGCCCGGCTGGTGCGCCCCACCAGCGTGCTGGTGCTGGTGCTCTGCGCCGCGGCGGCGGTGGCCCGGCTGCTCGACGCCGACCCGACCCGGATCCGCGAGGTGGTCTGGTTCGCCACCATCCCGCTCTGGTTCCTGGTCGCCTACCTGGCGGTGGTCGCGCTCACCCCACCGATGTACGCGCTGCACCGCCGCTTCGGCCTCGCCGTCCCGCTGGTGCTCGTCGCCCTGGTCGGCGTCGGCGACCTGGCCCGGCTGACCGGGCGGGAAGAGCTGGCGTACGGCAACTACCTGTTCGGCTGGCTGGCCGTGCACCAGCTCGGCTTCGCCTGGCACGACGCCCGCGCCGCCCCGCCCGGCGTGGCCGGAGTCGCCGGGCCGTCGGCGCCCGACCATCCGGGGGTACGCCGACGCCGGCTGCCCACCTCCCGCCGGGCCGGCGTGGTGTTCCTGGCCGGCGGGCTGGCCGCGCTGCTCCTGCTCACCGTGCTCGGCCCCTGGCCGGTGTCCATGCTGCACGTGCCCGGCGAGCGGCTGGACAACGCCGCGCCGCCCAGCCTCGCGCTGCTGGCCGTCGCCGCCACCCAGCTCGGCCTGATCCTGCTGCTACGCGGCCCGGCGGAGCGCCTGCTGCGCCGCACCGGCCCATGGCAGCTCGTGATCGGGGTAAACCTGGTGGTGCTGACCGTCTTCCTCTGGCACCTGAGCGCCGCCGTCCTGCTGGTCGGCCTGCTCGACGCGACCGGGACGCTGCCCACCCCGGCGGTCGGCTCGGCGGCCTGGTGGGCGTGGCGGCTGCCCTGGCTGCTGCTGCTCGCGGTGGTCCTGGCGATCCTGGTCGCCATCTTCGAGCCGGTGGAGGCCCGCAGCAGCCGGTACCGCACCGCGCGCCGGGCCGGCGGCGGCACCACGACCCGGACGGCGCTGACCGTGGCCGGCTACGCCGCCGTGGTGGCCGCGCTGCTGATCAACAGCGCGACCCCGGCGCGAACCCCGGAACCGCTCGGCACGCCCGTCCCGGCGCTGCTGGCGTACCTGGCCGGGGCGGGCGTGCTGCGGCTGCTCAGGTCTGGGTGGGGAACCCGAGGTTGACGCCGCCGTGGCGCGGGTCCAGCCACCGGCTGGTGACCACCTTGCCCCGGGTGAAGAACCGCACCCCGTCCTCGCCGTGCGCGTGCAGGTCGCCGAAGAGCGAGGACTTCCAGCCGCCGAACGAGTGGTACGCCATCGGCACCGGGATCGGCACGTTGATCCCGACCATGCCCACCTCCACCTCGTGCTGGTAGCGCCGGGCCGCACCGCCGTCGTTGGTGAAGATCGCCGTGCCGTTGCCGTACGGGCTGGCGTTGACCAGCTCCACCGCCTCGTCGTACGAGCCGACCCGCACGACGCTCAGCACCGGCCCGAAGATCTCGTCCGTGTAGATCGACATCTGCGGGGTCACCCGGTCGAACAGCGTCGGGCCCAGCCAGAAGCCGTCCGGGTCGCCGTCCGGCGTCACGTCCCGCCCGTCCACCACGGGCACCGCGCCGGCGGCCACCCCGGCGTCCACGTAGGCGCGCACCTTCGCGGCGTGCGCGGCGGTGACCAGCGGGCCCATGTCGCAGCCGCGCCGGCCGTCGCCGGTACGCAGGCCGGCCAGCCGCGCGGCGATCCGCTCGACCAGCGCGTCCGCCACCGGCTCCACCGCCACCAGCACCGAGATGGCCATGCACCGCTCCCCCGCCGACCCGAACCCGGCGTTGACGGCCGCGTCGGCGGCCAGGTCCAGGTCGGCGTCGGGGAGCACCACCATGTGGTTCTTCGCCCCGCCGAGCGCCTGCACCCGCTTGCCGGCGGCGGTGCCGCGCTGGTAGACGTACCGGGCGATCGGGGTGGAGCCGACGAACGACACCGACCGCACCTCCGGGTGGTCCAGCAGCGCGTCGACCGCCTCCTTGTCGCCGTTGACCACGTTCAGCACCCCGTCGGGCAGGCCCGCCTCGGCGAACCACTCGGCCAGCAGCAGCGCCGCGCTCGGGTCCTTCTCACTCGGCTTGAGCACCACCGCGTTGCCGCACGCCACCGCGACCGGCACGAACCACAGCGGCACCATCACCGGGAAGTTGAACGGGGAGATCACCGCGACCACCCCGAGCGGCTGCCGGATCGTGTACGAGTCGACCTCGGTGGAGACGTTCTCGCTGAACGCGCCGCGCAGCGCCGAGGGCAGGCCGCAGGCGTACTCGATCACCTCCAGGCCGCGCTGCACCTCCCCGGCGGCGTCGGCGAGCACCTTGCCGTGCTCGGCGGTGATCACCTCGGCGAGTCGGTCCCGGCGCGCGTGCACCAGCTCCCGGAACGCGAACAGCACCGCCGACCGCTTCGCCAGCGACGCGTCCCGCCACGACCGGGCGGCGAGCACGGCGGCCCGCACCGCGACGTCGACGTCCGCGGTCGAGGCCAGCTCCACCTCGGCGGTACGCCGACCGGTCGCCGGGTCGAACACGTCGCCCCGGCGCTCGGACGTGCCGCCGACCCGCTTGCCGTCGATGAAGTGCCCGATCCGGGTGCTCACGCCGCCACCTCCGCCGCCGAGCGGATCGCGTCGACAAGGATCGCCAGGCCCTCGCGGGCCTCCTCCTCGGTCAGCGTCAACGGTGGACCCATCCGCAGCACGTTGCCGTACAGGCCGCCCTTGCCCGCGAGCAGCCCGCCGTCGCGGCACGCCTCGAAGACCCGGTTCGTCAGCGCCGGATCGGGCTCGCTGGTGCCCGGCCGGACGAACTCGACGCCGAGCATCAGCCCCTTCCCGCGTACCTCCGCGACGCAGTCGAGACCGCCCACGGCGGACCGCAGGCCGTCGGCGAGGATCGCGCCGACCCGGGCCGCGTTCGCCTGGAGGTCGTGTGCGATCAGGTAGTCCAGCACCGCGTTGCCGGCCGCCGTGGAGATGGGGTTGCCGCCGAACGTGGAGAAGCTGATGGCCGGCACCGACTCCAGCACCTCGGCCCGGCCGACCACCCCGGCGAGGGCGAACCCGTTGCCGATGCCCTTGGCGAAGGTGAGCAGGTCCGGGGTGACGCCGTGCGCCTGGTAGCCCCAGAAGTGCTCCCCCGTACGCCCCCAGCCGGTCTGCACCTCGTCGGCGATGAACAGGATGCTGTGCTCGTCGAGGACCTTCTTCCAGCCCGCGAAAAGCCCGTCCGGCGGGTGCACGAAACCACCGACGCCCTGGATCGGCTCGGCGATCAACGCCGCCACGTCGCCGGCGGTCTGGGTGGCCAGCACCTCGCGCAGGTCGTCCACCGCCGCGTCGACCTGCTCCTCGGCGCTCAGCCGGGCCAGCAGACCACGCACCCGGTCGCCGGAGTGCAGCCAGGCCACCTGGAGGGGGTTGAGGCCGCTGGCCGACCAGTTGCGGTTGCCGGTGACGCCCATCGCCGCGTACGACCGGCCGTGGTAGCTGTTGCGCACGGCCAGGATCTGGTGCGAGCGGCGGTGGTTGGTGGCGACCAGCAGGGCGGCCTCGTTCGCCTCGGTGCCGGAGTTGGTGAAGAACACCCGCGCGTCCGGGATGCCGGAGCGCTGCGCGATCTTCTCGGCCAGCTCCACCTGCTGGCGGATCAGGTAGAGCGTCGAGGTGTGCGCGATGCCGGTGGCGAGCTGACGCTCGACCGCCTCCCGGATCTCCGGAATGTCGTAGCCGATCATGTTGGTCAGCACGCCGCCGAAGAAGTCCACGTAGCTGCGGCCCTGGGCGTCGGTGACCCGGCGGCCCGAGCCGGAGACCAGCTCGATCGGCTCGGCGTAGTACAGCGGCATCCAGGACGGGAGCACGGCCCGGTGCCGGGCCAGCAGGTCGTCGGTCATCGTGGCAACCCTTCAGCGGCGTTCGTGGATACCGCACGCTCCCACCGGCGGCCGGTGTGGACAACTGCCACTGTGTAGCGCAGCGCGCACCCGTCCCTGACAGTGCGTCAGCCGGCCGCGGTGGCGCTCTTGCGGCTACGGATCACGTCGACCCGCGTGGCCGCGTGCAGCGCCCCGGCCACCAGTGCGAAGGCCACCCAGCCGGCGGCCAGGGCGGCGACCGGCGGGCCGTCCTGCCACCGGTGGTACGCCGCCAGGAAAGCGACCAGCGCCAGGCTGTTGCGGGCGAAGTGCCGGGTGAACGCCACCAGGTCGCGGCGGCTCTCCACGGCCACCAGCACCCCGGAGTACGGAAACGTCACCACCATCGCGCGCAGCAGCTCGCCGAGCAGCCCGGTGAGCGTCGCGCCGAGCAGGATCACCAGCAGCTTGACCGGCGCCGGCAGTCGTCGCCCCGAATGCGCCCCGGTGACGGGCGCGGCGGGCTCGGGAGCGGGGTGGCGTCGGCGCAGCAGCAGCATCGCCAGCGCCCAGAGCGCGACGGTGCCCACCAACGCCGGCGCGAACGGCACCGGCACGGCGAGCAGGCCCGCACTGAACGCCACGTACCCGGCGATCCCGGCGGCGTCGGCGAGCAGGATCGGCCAGCACAGCCGATGGTGGGTGACCGCCACGACGACGAAGAACAGGTTGAGGCCGAGCACCCCGAGCAGTTGCGCGCCCTCCACCCGGTGCCCGGTGCTCACCAGGGCCAGCGACATCGGCAGCGGGAGACTGTAGACGAACGCCCGCAGGCGCACCGACCGGATCAGGCTCACCGCCCACACCACCGCCGTCACCAGCAGCACAGCGCTCACGGTCATCGGCGGGCCCGCCCTCCGGTCGCGGTCAGTCCAGTCGCGGTCAGTCCAGGAAGGTCGCGGCCTCGACGCAGGCCTCGAAGACGTCGGTGAGCCGGGCCAGGTCGGCGGCGTTGACCGAGTACTGGTTCTCGGTGATCTCACCGTGCGCGCTCATCACGCCCTCCCAGCACGCGGCGCCGTCCCACAGGGTCAGGTTGACGTGCCGGGAGGCCTCGACCACGCCCCACGGCAGCAGCCCCACCCGCACCCCGGCACGGCGCTGCGCCCGCACCAGCTCATCCAGCTCGTCGGTCACCCCGGCGTGCAGGAAGACCCGGGTGATCCGTACGCCCCGGGCCAGCGCCTCGACGTTGGCCGCCCAGTAGTGCCGCCCGATGTCGCCACGCCACCAGCTCAACTCGCCGCTGGCCCTCGGCATCACGTTGGTCACCGCGTCCAGCCGCCGTACGCACTCGCGGGTCCCGCCGAGCAGGTCCTGGCAGTCGTCGCCCGGCCGGATGATCCGCCCGGCGCGCAGCTGCTCGGTCTGCACCCGGAACCGTTCGAAGCGGCGTCGGGCCTCCTCGGCGACCCGGGTGCCCGGATGACGCTCGACCGCCTCCCGGGTGCCGGTGACCACCTCGGGCACCGCGTGCACCAGCCAGGACGGCCCCTCCAGCATCGTCCGCAGGTGGAAGCGGCGCTCGGCGCGGGCCAGCGAATCCACCAGCAGCGAGATGGTGGTGCCCATCAGCCCGGCGAGCAGCGATTCGACCCCGGTCGCCGCGTTCGTCAGGTCCAACGTGACGGAGAGCGAGATCGACAGCAGGATGCCGACCAGGGCGACCGGGTCGGTGTGCGCCAGCAGCCGGACGAACCCGCCGGGCGGTCCGACCCGACGGGGTCGGTGGAGCAAATCGGTCATCGAGGTACCTCCCGGGCGCCGACTGCCGCCAGGGTACGACGGGACGGCAAGAACGCCGTTCCGCCGGCCCGGTACGATCCGGCGGTGCCTGAGCTGCCCGTACCGCTGCCCATCCGGGTGTCGGGCGACCCGGCCGCCGGCATCGCCGGGTGGATCTGCGGGGAACCGATTCGCCGGCTGGTCGACCGCTTCGGCGGCAGCTGGCCGGACGGCGACCTCGCCGACGTGCTCCGCTTCCTGGACGAGTTCTCCGCCCGACACTGGGACTTCCGGGGCGGCCGCGAGCGGCCCGACGCCCGGGAGCCGGACCTCGACCCCGCCACCGTCGAGCTGGTGCTCCAGGCGGCGGCGGCCCTCGGCCTGATCCGGCCGGTGGCGCCGGCCCGACCGGCGTACGCCCACCTGGTGGTTCTCGGCGGCCTGGCGCACGCCTGCGTGCGCCGGGTCGGGTACGCCGCGCACCTGCTGCGGGCCGGCGTGCCGGTGCGCGGCGAGGTCGCCGTGCTGGGCAGCTTCCGACCGCTGTCCGACTGGGAACGCCGGACGCTGGCCGACGCGGGCCTGCCCGCCGACGACACCGAGGTCGACGTGCTCGACACGGCCGTCCGGCGGGTGTTCGGGGTGGCCGCCCCCGCGGAGCAGGACGGTGTCGACACCGGGCACCCGCACCACTCCTGGTCGTCGCGGACCTATCGGCCGGAGGGCCTGCCGCCGGTGCGGGTGCTCGCCGCGCCGTCCAGCGAACCGCACCGGCGGCGCGCGCACACCGCCGACACACAGCGGTTCTGGGCCGGGCACGTCCAGCTCGCCCCGGGCGACGAGGTGCTGATGGTCACCGCGCCGATCTACGTGCCGTTCCAGCACTGCGACGCGCTACGCACCCTGGCCGTGCCGTACGGCTGCGGCATCGACACCGTCGGGGTGGACCCGGCGCTGGCCGACCTGGCCGTGCTGCCCGAGCAGACGCTCACGCCGGGGCGCTACCTCCAGGAGATCCGCTCGGCGATCCGCTCGATGCGCGCCCTGCACACCGCCCTGACGCACCCGGTGTGACACCGGCGCCGTGGCTCCTCAGGCGAAGATCAGCAGCGGGTCGGTCTCCGCGCGAACGCCGATGAAGCAGGCCGCCGAGGTACGGCAGCCCGCCCGCACCTCGCGGACGCCGTGCATCCGGCCCGCCTCGAACATCACCAGATCGCCCTTGCCGGGCAGCACGGTGTCCAACGGTGGGCCGACCCGCTCCGGCTCGATCCCGTAGTCGAACGGGTCGGCCTTGAGCGCCACGAACTCCTCCTCGGACAGCGTCCCCCAGAAGTCGATCTCGCCACCCGCGCCGGGCTCCGGCACCTCCAGGTAGATGTTCACCCCCAACCGCCGGTGCAGCCGGTACGCGTCGAGCAGCGGGATCTGCCGGCGGTCGATGTGCGGGCGGCCCCGACCACCGGGCGTCATCCGACGCAGCACACCGGGCAGCATCATGCGACCGTCGTGCCGCCCGACCGTCGCCCCGTACGGCCACATCTCGTCCAGGTCGAGCCGGATCAGGTCGGTGGGTGACTGCTGCTCGGCGAACACGTCGTGGCGGATCAGCCGGGTCGTGTCGGCGGCGGTGTCCAGGTAGCGCTCGACACTGTCGCCGCCGTTCGCCACCTCGCCCATCGACGTGCCGACGCTGGTGAACTCCTTGGTGAGCAGGAAGTTCGCCTCGTCGACGGCGCGGACCACCCGGGGCAGCGCGGCGTCGCACTGCTCCGGCGGGTAGTACTCGCGGTGCCAGATCACGTCGATCTCACCGGACGCCAACTCCCGCAGCGACTCGGCGGTCAGTCGGTCCCGGCGACGCAGTTGATCGCTCACATCAGCTCCTCGTCAGGCTGGCTGCGGAACCGGAGCGGGACCTCGACGTCCCGTCCGTCACTCGCCACGAAGCTTCCTGAGGTCGGTCTCGGCCCGGACCGTGTCGGCGTGGTCGTCGCCGAGGATCCGCCGCCGGTCCTTGACCACCCCGGACAGCACCTTCTCCGCCTCGGCGGTGGCGCCGGTGGCGATGAGACACTCCGCCAGGGTGTGCCGGGCGGCGATCATCGCGACGTGCTGGACCTGCCGCTTGGCGCTGTCCGTCGAGAGGATCTCGCGGAGGTCGGCGAGGGCCTCCTCGACCTCACCCTCGCGCAGCCGGCACAGGTCCAGGGTGTGCCGGACCGTCAGGGTCTCGAAGTGGTCCGGCGCCCAGTGCCGCAGGCGGATCTCCAGGATCTCGGCCAGCTCGGCGTGCGCGTCGGCGTACCGTCCCTGGTAGACGATCGCGCGGGCCAGGCTGTGCCGCGCGGTCATGGTGTCCCGGTCCTCGGGGCCGCGCACCCGGTATTCCGCCTGGACGATGTCGCGCAGCTCGTCCTCGGCGTCGTGCCACCGGCCCTGTTCCAGGATGGTCCGGGCCAGCTTGTGCCGGCTGGCCAGAGTGTTGCGGTGCTCCCGTCCGAGCAGCGCCTCCCGGGCCGGGATGATGGCGCGCAGCTCGGTCTCGGCCCAGCTCAGATGCCCCTGCTCCAGCGCCGCCCGGCACCGTTCGTGGCGGAGGCTGAGCGCCGGCCGGCCGTTCAGGTCGACGCCGATGCGGCGGCACCCCGCCAGGCAGAGGTCCAGGAAGATCTCCGCCTGCCCGGGCAGGCCCACGGCCAGGATGTAGCGGGCGATCAGCCGGGCCAGATCGAGTGCGACGTCCAGCAGGTCGGGCCGGGTCCGGGGCAGGTCGCCGCTGTCGAGGAAATCCAACACCGCGCCCATCGTGGGTGGTGCCAGCAGGTGCCAACTCGCCCACTTGTCCGGCTCGTCGGGGTCGAACTCCTCCTCGCGAGGGCGGTCCGGGTCGCGCAGCCGAAGCGCGTCCAGCAGGTCGAGCACCAGCTCGTGGTATTCCGCCCGAGCGGCCACCACGTCGGGTAGGTCCCGGATCAGCTCGCGTACCAGTGGATGCAGGGTGACCACGTGGGCGACCGGGGACTGGGCCGGCAGTGACTCGATCACCCCGAGGTCGACCAGCGCGAAGTCCGCCAACGAACGCAGGACCTCGCGCAGCCGGTCCTCGCCGATCTCGCCGATCAGCGGCGAGGCCGACAGCCGGACCGGGTCGAGCAGCACGGCGTAGGGAATCGGCGCGTCACCGAGACACGCCAGCAGCCGGAGCACCGGCCGGGCCTGGTCGAGCCCGCGCCCGGCGAGCAGGTCCAGTGACATCTCCCAGGACTGCACCACCGGACGGACGGCCATGTCGAAGCCGCTGGAGCCGTTGCGCCGGATGCCGGTGCCGGTGCGCCGGTCCAGTGCCTCCCGGTAGTCGTCGTAGGTGCGGATCGAGGACCGGGTGGTGCCGACCGGGATGCGGTTGGCCTCGGCCAGGTAGGTGCCGGCGCCGCGCAGCGCCAGCGGGTGCCCCTTGAGCCGGGCGGCGAGCCCGGTCGCCTGGGCCAGGCTGCCGGGGGCGGTGCCGGCGAGGTCGACGAGCACCTGCGCGCCGTCCTCCGGCGACAGCTCGTCCACCAGGTACATCGTGGACCACTCGCCCCACGTGTCCCGTCGGCCGTCCCGGGTGGTGACCAGGACCAGCCCGTTGGCCGTACGCGGCTGGCGGAGCCAGCCCGTGCCGTCGGCGACCTGCCCGTCGGCGGGGGCCAGCAGAGTCGGCTCGTCGGCGTTGTCGAAGATCAGCAACCAGGGCCGGTGAGAGTTGTTCAACAGGTCCCAGACCAACTCCACCGGGCTGCGGGCCTTGCCGGCCCAGGCGAGGTCGAGCTGGTTCTCCGGAGCCTGGAGCTGGCCCGCGACCTCGCGCATCCCGGCGCTGACCCGCGCCGAGTCCTTCGCCGAGATCCACCAGACCAGCCAGCCACGTTCCTCGAGCTGGCGGGCCACCTCCTGAGCGGTGAGGCTCTTGCCGCAGCCGCCCAGCCCCCAGAGGATCTGCGTGGCCTCCTCCGGGGCACGCACCGTGCCGCCGGGCGGCTCGGCGGCCCGCAGGATCGTCTCGACCAGCTCGTCGCGGCCGCGCAGCGGCAGCCGGTTGCGGCGAGGCGGAATGATCGAGAACCCGGTGCCCTGTGCCGGCGCGGTCATCGGCCCGGCTCCGTGCGGCCCGTCTCCCTTCGGCGCGTCTCCGGGCTGCCGCGCTCCGGACGGCCCGTCAGGAGACGGGCTGGCCGGGTCCGGCCGGGCCGGTGAAGGGTGGGGCGACGGTGGGTCATCTGGCCTCCCGGAGGGGCGTGACGGCAGGCTCCACGATGGTCGGTCCACGCCGAGGGGGTGGCGGCCGACCGCGTGATCCGTGACCCCAACACTACCCGCTGAAGCGCACGCCAACACTCCGCGCAGCCGCACCAGGATGAAAGATGCAGTCCCGTCGGCGGGACGGCCGGTGGGTGCCGCTGAACGGTGGAGCCGAGGGCGGACTGGGGTACCGCGACTACCGTGGACGCATGTCGACTGTGGAGACTCTGGCGTTCATTCCGGTCGGATGGGGCGTCGACTGGGGATCCGTCCCGGACTGGTTCGGCGGCCTCGGCACCGTCGGCACGCTGCTCTTCGGCGTGCTCAGCCTGCGCCGTGAGTTGCGGGCCCGGCGCCGCGAGGACCGGGCCGCGCTGGCCCGACAGGCGCGGCTCGTCTCCAGCACCACCCGCACCGAGGGCAAGGGCGTCCTGCGCGTACGGGTCGCCAACGACAGCGACGGGCCGGTCTTCGACCTGGCCGCCACGCCGGTGGTGCACACCGGCGACCCGGGCCCCGGCGGCCGTCGGGTGCCGGTGGCCACGGTGACCGGCCCCGTCGACCGGCTCGACGGCGGGGCCGCCGCGGAGCTGTTCATCAACGTCGATCGCAGCGTCGACCTCAGCGGGTACGCATCGGCGACGGTGCAGCTGTGCTTCACCGACCAGCAGGGCAACCGGTGGCGGCGGGAGGGGACCGGCCAACCGCAGCCCGACCTCGGTGACGAGGCGGTGCCGGCCCGGCGTTCCTGGCTGCGCCGGCGTCCGTCACGACCCCGCTGAACCGTTCCCGCCAACCCGAGGGTCGCTCCGGGGGTCAGCCGGCGGTGTCGCGAACAGCCTCGGCGAAGACCTCGGAGCGGTGCTCGAAGTTGCGGAACCGGCCGTAGCTCGGCGCGGCCGGGGACAGCAGCACCACCCCACCGGCCGGGGTCAGCTCCCGCGACAGCCGCACCGCGTCCACCAGGTCGTCGACCAGCTCGGCCCGCACCTTGGGCAGGCCGGCGAGCGCCTCGACGATGCGGGCGCCGCTGTCCGGAATGCCGATCACGGTCAGCTCCCGCTCCGCCAGGTGCTCGGCGAGCGGCGAGTAGTCCAGCCCCCGGTCGTTGCCGCCGACGATCACGGTCAACGGCCGCCCCTCGTACGCGTCGATGGCGTGCATGGCCGCGTACGGGCTGGTGGCGAGGGTGTCGTCGACGAAGGTCAACCCGGACGGGTCGGTGATCTCGGTGAGCCGGTGGGCCAGCCCCTGGAACTCGGCGACCGCCACGGCGAGGTGGTCCTTGCCGGCCACCACGTCGACGCCCAGCGCGTCGAGCACGGCGAGCGCTACGCAGAGGTTGCCCTCGTTGTGCCGGCCGACCAGCGGCAGCACGGCGCGCGGAAAGAGCGGCTGGTCACCGAGGTGGAACCAGGGCGTGCCGTCGGCGCCGGTGGCGACGTTGGTGGTGTCGGGCCGACCCGCTCGGACCGCCGGCAGGGCCCCCAGCTCGTCGGCGAGCCGGGGGTCGGCGCCATTCACCACGATCGTCTGCGGGTCGTGGGCGAGCAGGTTGAGCTTGTCCCGGTAGTACTCCCGCTCCCCGCCGTGCGCGTCCAGGTGCTCGGGGAAGAGCGCGGTGACCGCCGCCACCCGGGGCGAGTCGGTGAGGTCGCTGCACTGGTAGCTGGACAGCTCCAGCACGTACAGCTCCGCCTCCGGCAGGTCGAGGGTGGGAACCCCGATGTTGCCGCCGAAGACGTTCGGCCGGCCCATCGCGGTGAGCAGGTGGCTGATCAGGCTGGAGGTGGTGCTCTTGCCCTTGCTGCCGGTGACCCCGACGGTGCGCGCGGCGTGGTCGGCCATCCACAGCGCGGTGCCCTGGGTGACCAGAACGCCGCGTCGGCGCAGCTCCACCAGCCACGGGTGGGTCTGCGGCACACCGGGCGAGCGGACCACCACGTCGGCGGCGGCCAGCCGTTCGAAACCCGCCTCGCCGGTGACCAGCGGAGCCGCCTCGGCCAGCGGGCCGTCCCAGGGCAGCGAGAGGAAGTTCGCGCTGTCGTCGACGGCGACCATCCCGGCCGGGCCGTGCGCGGCGATCGCGGTCACAGCTGCCCGGCCCTCCCGGCCGGTGCCCCAGACGGCGACGGTACGTCCGCGCAGGTCAGACAGGCGCACTGGGCTCTCCTCGGGGGTCGCGGCGGCGGCAGGGCGGGCCCGGTCCGGACACGGCCGGACGAACCAGGGCCTAGTATGGCGTGTGCCCAACGAGCAGCTCCGGCGGATGGACGCCTTCACCTTCCCGTCCTACTCGATCGACTTCGCCACCGGCGAGGTGTTGTTCGACTATGCCCTGACCGGCCCGGGCGGTGAGCAGCGGTTCACCGAGGTGATCACCCTTCCGCTGCCGGCGGAGCCGCCCTCGGACGAGACGGTGGCGACCCTCGGCCGGGTGCTGGAGGTGCTGCACCTCGTCGCCGGGGTCAGCTACTACAAGGCCGCCGCTCCGCCCCGCCTCGTGCTGCCGGCGCCGCTGGGCGCGGCCACCGTCGACTACGTCACCGCCGTCTACACCAAGGGCCTCGCGGAGTACGCGTACCGCAACCAGCTGCCGCACGTGCTGGAGCTGCGCCCGGAGGTGCCGACCGGTGCGGTGACGCCCGCCCGGGTCTACGACGACTCCGACCGCCGTCCGCTCTCCGCGGTCGGCGGCGGCAAGGACTCGATCGTCAGCCTGGAGGCGCTGCGCCGGGCCGAGCTGGACCCGGTGCCGTTCTCGGTCAACCCGAACCACGTGATCGTCTCGGTCAACGAGGCGTCCGGGCTGATCCCCCTCGCTGCCCGGCGGCGGATCGACCCGGTGCTGTTCGACCTGAACGCGGCCGGCGCGCTGAACGGCCACATCCCGGTCACCGCGATCAACTCGCTGATCGCGGTGGCGACCGCGGTGCTGCACGGGCTGGGCCCGGTGGTGATGTCCAACGAGCGCTCGGCGTCCGACCCGAACCTGGTCTGGAACGGTCACGAGATCAACCACCAGTGGTCCAAGGGAGTCGAGGCGGAGGGGCTGCTGCGCGGCGCGCTGGCCGAGCACGCCGGCCTCACCGAGCCGTACTTCTCGCTGCTGCGCTCGTTGTCCGAGCTGCACATCGCCCGGCTGTTCGCCGAGTTCACCCGGTACGACGACGTGGTGACCAGCTGCAACCAGGCGTTCAAGCTGCGCGACGCGAGCGAGCGCTGGTGCCGCGACTGCCCGAAGTGCCGGTTCGTCTTCCTGGCCATGGCGCCGTTCATGGCCCGGGAGCGAGTCACCCACATCTTCGGCGGCGACCTGCTCGCCGACCCGGAGCAGATCCCCGGCTACCGGGAACTGCTGGGCGTGGACGGGCACAAGCCGTTCGAGTGCGTGGGCGAGGTCGAGGAGTCGGTGGTGGCCCTCGGCCTGCTCGCCGAACAGGACCAGTGGCGCGACGCCCCGGTGATCCGCGCCCTGGTGGACGCCGTCCCCGCCACAGCCTGGTCCGC
>NZ_RCVI01000207.1:0-27262 GCF_003667455.1 Micromonospora sp. CV4
GCGGCGCAGCGCCTCCTCGCCGGCGCGCAGGTCGGCCCGGGTCAGCAGGGCCCACGAGTCGAGCAGCAGCACCGCGCCGTAGCCGCCCTCGGCGACCGGCTCGGCGCCGGGCGTGGCGACCACCACGGCCGCGCCGCCGGGCACGTCGCTCAGCACCTCCTCCCGGCCCGAGGTGCGCACCGGCACGCCGGGGAACGCCCGGCCCAGCTCTTCCGCGGTACGCCGGGCGCCGGTCACCGCGGCCCGCAGCCGCCGCCCACCGCACTCGGGGCAGGCGTACGCGGCGGCCACCCGGGCGCACCAGCGGCAGGCCGGGGTGCCACCCGCCGAGGGCAGCGCGAGCGGACCGGCGCAGTGCGCGCAGCGGGCCGGGGTCCGGCAGTCCGCGCAGGCGATCGAGGGCAGGTAGCCGCGACGGGGCACCTGCACCAGCACCGGCAGGTCCGCCCGCAGGGCGTCGCGGGCGGCCGTCCAGGCCAGGCTGGGCAGCCGGGCGGTGGCCGCCCCGGGATCGCGGGCCAGCTGCGGATCGTCGCCGGTCGGCGCGATGGCCGGGATACGGGCCCGCACGGTCGTCCGGTCGGCGACCACCTCCCGGGCCCAGCCGGTCTCCACCAGCAGCTGCGCCTCGGCGGTGCGGGCGTACCCGCCGACCAGCGCGCCGGCCTCGGCGAGCTGGGCGCGGGTGAGCAGCACGTCCCGGGCGTGCGGATAGGGCGCGCGCGGCTCGGCGTGCAGGTCGTCGCCGTCGTCCCAGACCGCGACCAGGCCGAGCCGGTCCACCGGGGCGAACATCGCCGCCCGGGTGCCGATCACCACCGGCACCTCCCCGCGCCGGGCGGCGAGGAAGGCGCGGTAGCGCCGGGCCGGACCGAGCGCGGCGGAGAGGGTGACGTGCCGTCCCGGGCCGAGCACGCCGGTCAGCGCAGCGTCCAGCCGATCGAGGTCGCGGGCGTCGGCCACCACGACGGCCGCGCCGCGTCCCCCGGCGACGGTGGCGGCGACCGCGTCGGCGTAACGGGCGGCCCAGTCCTCGCCGGGCAGCGCCGACCAGACGGCCCGGGGCGCCCGTCCGTCGGTGAGCGCCCGCAGCAGGGCCGGACCGGTCGGGTAGTCCCGCCACCCGCGCGGGTCGACGGCCGGCTCGTCGGAGGAGACCGGCGCGCTGGGCTGATCGCCGCGGGCCTCCTTCTCGACCCGGGCGTGCCGGGGTGGCACCGCGAGTCGGAGCACGTCGGCGAGACTGCCCGCGTACCGGTCGGCGACCGCGCGGGCCAACCGGGCGATCTCGGGCGCCAGCACCGGCTCCGGCGAGACCACCTTCTCCAGGTAGGCGAGCCGGCCGGTGTGCCCGGAGTCGTCGGCGCGGGCCAGCAGCCAGCCGTCGACGAGCTGCCCCGCGAAGCGCACCTTCACGCGGGTGCCGGGCACCGCCGCGGCGTCCAGGTCGGCCGGCACCAGGTAGTCGAACGGCCGGTCCAGGTGCGCCAGCGGGACGTCCACGCAGACGCGCGCGACCGGCGGCCCTTCCGCGGGTCGCCGGTCGCTGCGCCTGGTGGCGGTCAGGCTCCCGCGGCCGACTTGAGGTCGGCGGCCCGGTCGGTGCTCTCCCAGGTCAGGTCCGGCAGCTCGCGGCCGAAGTGGCCGTACGCGGCGGTCTGCTGGTAGATCGGGCGGAGCAGGTTCAGGTCCCGGATGATCGCGGCCGGACGCAGGTCGAACACCTCGGTGACGGCCTTCTCGATCGAGGCGACCGGCACGGTCTCGGTGCCGAACGTCTCGATGAACAGGCTCACCGGGTGCGCCTTGCCGATGGCGTACGCGACCTGGGCCTCGCACCGCTCGGCCAGGCCGGCGGCGACCACGTTCTTGGCCACCCAGCGCATCGCGTACGCGGCCGAGCGGTCCACCTTGGACGGGTCCTTGCCGGAGAACGCGCCGCCGCCGTGCCGGGCGTACCCGCCGTAGGTGTCGACGATGATCTTGCGGCCGGTCAGCCCGGCGTCGCCCATCGGGCCACCGATCTCGAAGCGGCCGGTCGGGTTGACCAGCAGCCGGTAGCCGTCGGTGTCCAGACCGAGGCTCTCCAGCTCCGGAGCGATGACGTGGTCACGCACGTCCGGGGTGAGCAGCGACTCCAACGAGATGTCCGCGGCGTGCTGGCTGGACACGACCACGGTGTTGAGCCGGACCGGGCGCAGCCCCTCGTACTCGATGGTCACCTGGGTCTTGCCGTCGGGGCGCAGGTACGGGATGGTGCCGTCCTTGCGCACCGCGGCGAGGCGGCGGGCCAGCCGGTGCGCCAGGGCGATCGGCAGCGGCATCAGCTCGGGCGTCTCCGAGCAGGCGAAGCCGAACATCATGCCCTGGTCGCCGGCGCCCTGCGCGTCCAGCGCGCTCTCCGAGGCGCCGGTACGCAGCTCGAAGGCGTTGTCCACGCCCTGCGCGATGTCCTCGGACTGCGCTCCGATCGAGACGCTGACCCCGCAGGAGGCACCGTCGAAGCCCTTCTTCGACGAGTCGTAGCCGATGTCGAGGATGGTCCGGCGGACGATCGTCGGGATGTCGGCGTACGCCTTGGTGGTGACCTCACCGGCGATGTGCACCTGGCCGGTGGTGATCATGGTCTCCACCGCCACCCGGCTGTGCGGATCCTCGGCGAGCAGCGCGTCGAGGATGCCATCGCTGATCTGGTCGGCGATCTTGTCCGGGTGGCCTTCCGTGACCGATTCGGACGTGAAGAGGCGGCGTGTCACGGCACTCCTAAGCGTGTGAAGTCGTTCCGCGGCAGTCTAGTCACCGCTGCGGCGGGTGTCGGGATCGGTCGTGCCCTGTTCCACCCGTCAGGAGCGGTTGGCCAACCGCGCCACGACGAGATCCCAGACCGAGTCGGCCACATCCTCCTTGGCCTGCTCCGGCAGCCGGCTGACCGAGCCGTCCGCGCCGATGACCGTCACCGTGTTGGTGTCGGCGCCGAAGACCTTGTCCGCGCCGACCTCGTTGACCACGATCAGGTCGGCCCGCTTCCGGGCGAGTTTGGCCCGGCCGTTGGCCTCCGCGTCGCCGGTCTCGGCGGCGAACACCACCAGCACCTGCTCCGGTCGTTTGCGCTGGCCGAGCTCCGCCGCGATGTCCGGGTTCGTGACGAGCTCGATGGTGGGCGCGACACCGTCGTCCGACTTCTTGATTTTGCCAGGCGCGTACGTCGCCGGGCGGAAATCAGCCGGAGCCGCCGCCATCACCACCGCGTCGGCGTCGACGGCGGCCTTCAGCGTCGCCTCCCGTAGCTCACCGGTGGTGCCCACCCGGACCAGGTCGACCCCGGCCGGGTCGGCGAGGGAGACGTTGGCCGTGATCAGGGTGACCCGGGCGCCCCGGGCGACGGCCGCCCGGGCGAACGCGTATCCCTGCTTGCCGGAGGAGCGGTTGCCGAGGAACCGGACCGGATCCAGCGGCTCGCGGGTGCCACCCGCGGTGACCACCACCCGGCGGCCGGCCAGGTCGGCGGGGGCGGGCCCGCCCCGGGCCAGGACCCGACGGGCGACCGCGAAGATCTCCGCCGGGTCGGGCAGCCGGCCCTTGCCGGTGTCGACGCCGGTGAGCCGGCCGACGGCCGGCTCGATGACCCGGACGCCACGGGCGCGCAGGGTGGCGACGTTGGCCACGGTGGCCGGGTGCTCCCACATCTCGGTGTGCATGGCTGGAGCCAGCACCACCGGGCAGCGCGCCGTCAGCAGCGTGTTGGTCAGCAGGTCGTCGGCGAGCCCGTGGGCGGCCTTGGCGAGCAGGTCGGCGGTGGTCGGCGCGACCACCACCAGGTCGGCCTGCTGGCCGAGCCGCACGTGCGGCACCTCGTGCACGTCGGACCAGACGTCGTCGGCGACCGGCTGGCCGGAGAGCGCCGCCCAGGTCGGCGCTCCGACAAAGCGGAGCGCCGACGCGGTCGGCACGACGCGAACCCGGTGACCCGATTCGGTGAAGAGGCGCAGCAGCTCGCAGGCCTTGTAGGCGGCGATGCCGCCGCCGACCCCGAGGACGATCCCGGCGGACATCGACGCGTGCGGGCTTACGGCTGGTCGGTCGGCTCGGCGGTGAGCAGGCCCGAGTTGATCTCGCGCATGGCGATGGAGAGGGGCTTCTCCTGGGGGGTGGTCTCGACGAGCGGGCCGACGTACTCCAGCAGGCCCTCGCCGAGCTGGCTGTAGTAGGCGTTCACCTGGCGCGCGCGCTTGGCGGCGAAGATGACCAGCGCGTACTTCGACGTCGTCTTCTCGAGGAGCTCGTCGATCGGCGGGTTGGTGATGCCTTCGGGGTTGGCGATGGATCCCACGAATTAACCTCTGCGTCTTTCGAGCCGCGCGGACGCGGTGCTGAGTCTCAACGGGGCCGGCGGTCAGCCACGCACGCGCGACCAGGCCGGATCCGGATAAGAAGAACCGAGTAAGCCTACCAGCTCGGCAACCACGCGATCGGTGAGGTCGTGGGTCAGGGCGTGCTCGAAGGTCGCCGTCACGGCCGCGTCGGGTCGGTGACCGGGCGGGATCAGCAGCACCAGCCGGGCGTCGGGCAGTCGTGCCCGGACCAGTTGGGCGCCGGTCAGGTCGAGGGAGAGCAGCACCGGCTGCCCCGCGTCGAGCCGGGCGCGCAGCGGCGGGTACGGCGTGCCCCGGCAGTGCGGGCCGATCCGGGACCACTCCAGCAGCTCGCCGGCGGCCGCCCGGCGGTCGAACTCGGCGGGAGCGAGGAAGACCCGGTCCTCCCCGTCGATCTCCCGCTCCCGGCGCGGCCGGGTGGTCGCCGGCACCGGGATCCACACGGACGGAGAACGCGCCCGGACGAGCTCGACGACACTCTCCCTGCCGGAACCCGAAGGTCCAGCCAGGACAGTGAGCCGAGCCGCCGGGCGCGCCTCGTCATCCGTGCTCACTGCTTGTTTCTACACGCTGCCAGGTTCAGTTGGCGGCGAACTCTCCAAGCAGTGCCTTGCGCTGCTGCTCACCGAGGCCGCGCAGGCGACGGCTGTCGGCGATCTTGAGCTTCTCCATGATCTGGGTAGCCCGGATCTTGCCGATGCCCGGCATGGCCTGCAGGACGGCCGAAACCTTGAGCTTACCCACGACGTCGTCGCTCTCGGCCCGCTCAAGGACGGCACCGAGGGTGGTCTTGCCCTGCTTGAGCTGCTCCTTCAGCTCGGCACGGGCCTTGCGGATCTCCGCGGCCTTCTCGAGCGCGGCAGCGCGCTGTTCGGGGGTCAGTGACGGGAGCGGCACCAGTTCTCCTCAGGTCCCTATCGCGGCGGGCGGGGCGCACCGCCGCATCTGTGAAACGTGGTGTCGCTGTGAACCAAGGGGTCCGTGGTTCCCAGCGCGGGGAAAACTAGCGGTCAACGGAGCTTTCGGCAACGTGGGCGCGCGATGATCATCGCAAAGTGACCGAGCCGTCAGTCAGTCACCGGGCAGCCAGAACGCCCCGGCACTCGGCCAGCACCCGGTCCGCGGCGGCCCGCAGGGCGGTGGCGTCGGGGCCCGCGGAGAGCACCTCCCGGGAGTACGACGGGAGCACCCCGGCGAGGCTCGAACCGAAGACGGTCCGCAGATCGGCAGCGCCGGCACCCTGCGCGCCGAGCCCCGGCGCGAGCAGCGGACCACCCACCTCGGAGAGGTCGTGACCGGTGTCACCGATGGTCGCGCCGACCACCAGCCCGAAGCTGCCGAGAGGGGCCGCACCCCTGTTGAGCTGGGAAATCTCGTCGATCACGGTCTGCGCCACGGTGCGCCCGTCGGCCGTGCGGGCCCGCTGCACGGCGGCTCCCTCCGGGTTCGAGGTGAGGGCCAGCACGAACACGCCGCCGCCGTGCTCGGCGGCCAGCTCGAACATCGGCGCCAGGGAACCTACTCCCAGGTAGGGGCTCGCGGTCACCGCATCGACATACAGCGGGCTGGATGGATCAAGGTACGCGGAGGCGTACGCGCTGACCGTCGAGCCGATGTCGCCGCGCTTGACGTCCAGCAGAACGAGCGAACCGGCATCGCGTAACTGTCGGATAGTTGACTCAAGAATCGCCACACCGCGGGACCCGAAACGCTCGAAAAAGGCCGACTGAGGCTTGACCACCGCAACCCGGTCACCGAGGGCGTCGACCACGGTCCGGGTGAACCGCTCGAGCCCCTGAACGTCGTCGCTGAGGCCCCAGCGGGCCAGCAGACCGGGATGTGGGTCGATGCCCACACAGAGCGGTCCCCGCTCGCTGACGGCCCGGTGCAGTCGGGTGCCGAAGCTGTCCATCGGGTACTTCCCCTCTCCTCGTCCGGGCGGCAGCCCGCCACGGGTAGCTCTGAACCACCGACCGGGGCCGGCTCAGCCGGCCGCCACCGCCGCCGCCACCCCGGACGCGATCCGGGCCACGTCGGCGTCGTCGGTGACGTACGGCGGCATCGTGTAGATCAGGTCGCGGAACGGCCGCAGCCACACCCCCCGGCCCACCGCCGCCGTGGTGGCCGCGCCGAGGTCGACGTCGTGATCGAGTTGGACCACGCCGATCGCGCCGAGGACCCGCACGTCGGCCACGCCCGGAGCGCCGCGCAGCGGCTCCAGCCCGGCACGCAGGCCTGCACCGATCCTGGCCACCTGCGCCGCCCAGTCCCCGGCCCGCAGCAGCCCGATGGAGGCGTTGGCCACCGCGCAGGCCAACGGGTTGCCCATGAAGGTGGGACCGTGCGCCAGCACGCCCGTGGCGGAGATCGCCTGGGCCACCTGCGGGGTGCAGAGCGTCGCCGCCAGGGTCAGGTAGCCGCCGGTGAGCGCCTTGCCCACGCACATCACGTCCGGGGCCACGCCGGCGTGCTCAGCGGCGAACATCGTGCCGGTACGCCCGAAGCCGGTGGCGATCTCGTCGAAGATCAGCAGGATCCCGTGCGCGCGGGTCACCTCGCGCAGCACCCGCAGGTACCCCGGATGGTGGAAACGCATCCCGCCGGCGCCCTGCACCACCGGCTCGACGATCACCGCGGCCAGTTCGTCGGCGTGCCGCTCGACCGCGTCCACCAGCGCCGCCGCGTACGCCTCGTCGGGCGGATCGGCGAACCCACCCGGCGGGACCGGTGCGAACACCTGCCGGGGCAGCACGTCGCCCCACAGGTGGTGCATCCCGCCCTCCGGGTCGCAGACGCTCATCGGGTGGAACGTGTCGCCGTGGTAGCCGCCACGCCAGGTCGCCAGCCGGCGCCTCTGCGGTCGGCCGACGGCCCGCTGGTACTGCAGGCACATCTTCATCGCCACCTCGACGCTGACCGAGCCGGAGTCGGCCAGGAAGACGTGCTCCAGACCGTCCGGGCTCAGTTCGACCAGGGTCCGGGCGAGCTGGACCGCGGGCTCGTGCGTGAGCCCGCCGAACATCACGTGGCTCATCCGGCCGAGCTGGTCGGTCACCGCCGCGTCCAACGTCGGGTGCCGGTAGCCGTGGATCGCCGCCCACCAGGACGACATCCCGTCCACCAGCTCCCGGCCGTCCGCCAGCCGCAGCCGCACCCCCTCGGCGCTCTGCACCACGTACGGCGGGTTCGCCGGCGGCAGCGCGGCGTACGGGTGCCAGACGTGTGCCCGGTCGGCGACCAGAATCTCCTCAGGCGTCATGCGTGCTCCTTCCAACTGCGGCGGACGCTGGCCCGGCCGGGGCGGCCGCTGCGGTGCGGGACGTCCGGGGCCGACCCGGAGCACCCCACCGGCCGCCTTTGCTCTGCACCCGCGGACGCGCCACCCCGCGTCCACGCCACCCCCGAACGCGCCACGCCGCGGACGCGCCACCCTGCAGATCCGGGAATCCATGGCCGTGCCACCCTGCGAACCCGGCAATCCACGGCCGCACGGGTCCCTGGTCCCGCTGAGCCGGGGAGAGCGTGGTCCCGCGGGCCGTCGCATCGGCGGGTGCAGAGCAAAGGCAGCGGGGCAGGACATCGGGTCCCCCGCGTCCAGCGCCGGTCAACGGCCGGTGACCGGCTCCGGGGCACCGGTGTGCCCCGGAGCGCGGGCGGCGGCGCGGACCAGGGCCGGGCCCCGGTAGATGAAGCCGGTGTAGAGCTGCACCAGGGCGGCGCCGGCGTCGAACATCCGTGCCGCGTCGTCCGGGTCGAGCACACCGCCGACGCCGATGATCGGCAGTCGGCCGCCGGTCTCCCGGTGCACGAAGGCGACCACGTCCCTCGCCCGGCCGGTGAGCGGCCGGCCGGAGAGGCCGCCGGCCTGTGCGCCGCGCTCCGCGTCCGCCGGGGCGAGACCACCCCGGGCCAGGGTGGTGTTGGTGGCGATCACCCCGGCCGCGCCGCGGGCCAGGCAGACCTCCAGCAGTTCGGCGATCGCCGCCTCGGTCAGGTCAGGGGCGATCTTGACCAGGACCGGCTTCTCCCCGACCAGCGCGGCGAGCAGCGCGTCCAGGTGCGCGCGGTCCTGCAGCGAGCGCAGCCCCGGGGTGTTCGGCGAGGAGACGTTCACCGCGAAGTAGTCACCGTGCCCGCGCAGCGCCCGGTACGAGGCGAGGTAGTCCTCGACCGCCTCGTCGAGCGGCGTCACCTTGGACTTGCCCAGCGAGATGCCCAGCGGTACGCCGATCGGACGCGGCAGCGCGGCCAGCCGGGCGGCCAGCGCGGCGGCGCCGGCGTTGTTGAAGCCCATCCGGTTGATCACCGCCTCGCTGGCCGGCAGCCGGAACAGCCGCGGCCGGGGGTTGCCCGGCTGGGCGTGCGCGGTGACCGTGCCGACCTCGACGAAACCGAAGCCGAGCGCCGGCCAGGCCGGCAGCGCCGCCCCGTCCTTGTCCATTCCGGCGGCCAACCCGACCGGGTTGGGGAACTCCACACCGAACACGGTGCGCGGCGCGCGGGCCGCGTACCGGGCACGCAGCGCCGCCAGCGCGGCGGGCCGCCGGGACAGCGCGGTCAACCGCCGCAGTGTCCACTCGTGCGCCGCCTCCGCGTCCCCACTCCCGATCCGGAACAGCCACGGCCGCACCGCCCGCTCGAACAGGGTCACTGGGCGGCCCGCAGGGTGGCGTGCAGGTCCTGGAGGGGACGGACCTGCATGTCGCCGCGGATCCTGGCCTCGATGCCCATCACGGCGGCGGCGGCGCCGGGGACCGTGGTGATGCAGGGGATGTCCGCGGTGACCGCGGCGCTGCGGATCTCGTAGCCGTCCGAGCGGGCGCTGGCACCCGAACCCTGCGGCGTGTTGATCACCAGCGCCACGGCGCCGCCGAGAATCAGGGACACCGCGTCGTCCCCCTCGCCGGCCTGGTAGTGCTTGCGGATCTGCTCGCAGGCGATGCCGTGCCGACGCAGCACCTCGGCGGTGCCGGTGGTCGCCACGATCTCGAAGCCGAGATCGGCCAGGCGCTTGATCGGGAAGATCATGCCGCGCTTGTCCCGGTTGGCCACCGAGACGAAGATCTTCCCGGCGGTCGGCAGCGAGCCGTACGCGGCCGACTGGCTCTTGGCGAAGGCGTGCCCGAAGTTGGTGTCGATGCCCATCACCTCGCCGGTCGACTTCATCTCCGGCCCGAGCAGCGAGTCGATCCCCTTGCCGGCGCGGGTGCGGAAGCGCTTGAACGGCAGCACCGCCTCCTTCACCGCGATCGGCGCGTCGGCGGGCATCGTGCCGCCGTCCCCGGTCGCCGGGAGCAGACCCTCGGCGCGCAGCTCGGCGATGCGCGCCCCGAGCGCGATCCGGGCCGCCGCCTTCGCCAACGGCACCGCGGTCGCCTTGGATACGAACGGGACCGTCCGCGACGCCCGCGGGTTGGCCTCCAGCACGTAGAGCACGTCGTCCTTGAGCGCGTACTGCACGTTGAGCAGGCCGCGCACGCCGACACCGCGGGCGATCGCCTCGGTGTAGCGGCGGACCTCGGCCAGGTGCGAACCCGCCAGGGTGATCGGCGGCAGCGCGCAGGACGAGTCGCCGGAGTGGATGCCCGCCTCCTCGATGTGCTCCATCACCCCGCCGATGTAGACCTCACCGTCGGCGTCGCACAGCGCGTCCACGTCGATCTCGATGGCGTCGTCGAGGAAGCGGTCGACCAGCACCGGGTGGTCCGGGGAGATGTCGGTGGCCCGCCCGATGTAGTCGCGCAGCGTCGGGTCGTCGTAGACGATCTCCATGCCCCGCCCGCCCAGCACGTACGACGGCCGGACCAGCACCGGGTAGCCGATCTCGTCGGCGATCGTCTTGGCCTCGTCGTAGGAGGTGGCCATGCCGTGCGCCGGCGCCCGCAGCCCGGCCCGGGCCAGCACCGCACCGAACGCGCCGCGCTCCTCGGCCAGGTGGATCGACTCCGGGGAGGTGCCGACCACCGGCACCCCCGCGTTCTTCAGCCGTTGCGCCAGCCCCAGCGGGGTCTGCCCGCCCAGCTGCACGACCACACCGACCACGCCCGGCCCGCCGGCCGCCCGGCCGGAGGAGTCCTCGGCGTGCCAGACCTCCAGCACGTCCTCGAAGGTCAGCGGCTCGAAGTAGAGCCGGTCGGCGGTGTCGTAGTCGGTGGAGACCGTCTCCGGGTTGCAGTTGACCATGACGGTCTCGTAGCCGGTCGCCCGCAACGCCTGCACCGCGTGCACGCACGAGTAGTCGAACTCGATGCCCTGCCCGATCCGGTTCGGCCCGGAGCCCAGGATCAGCACCTTCGGTCGATCCGACGGCACGACCTCGGTTTCGAAGTCGTACGTCGAGTAGTGGTACGGCGTCGTCGCCTCGAACTCGGCCGCGCAGGTGTCCACGGTCTTGTAGACCGGGCGCACGTCGAGACGATGCCGCAGCGTCCGCACGCCGTCCTCGGCGGCCAGCTCCGGCCGCAGCGCGGCGAGCTGCCGGTCGGACAGGCCGGCCCGCTTGGCCCGGCGCAGCAGTTCGGCGTCGAGCACCGGGGCGTCCACGATCTCCGCACGCAGCTCGACCAGCGCGGCGATCTGGTCCAGGAACCACGGGTCGATCCCACCCGAGGCCGCGGTGACCTCGGCGATCGACGCGCCGAGACGCAACGCCCGCTCGACGGTGTACAGCCGGCCGTCGTGCGGGATCCGCAGCGCGGCGAGGGTGTCCGCGAGGGTGGCCCCCTCCGGGTCCGGAGTGGTCCAGAAGCCAGATGATCGGGTTTCCATCGAGCGCATCGCCTTGTTCAGCGCCTCGCTGAAGTTGCGCCCGAGGCTCATCGCCTCGCCCACCGACTTCATCGTGGTGGTCAGCTCCGGGTCCGCGCCGGGGAACTTCTCGAACGCGAACCGGGGGATCTTCACCACCACGTAGTCCAGCGTCGGCTCGAACGCCGCCGGGGTCTTCAACGTGATGTCGTTCGGAATCTCGTCGAGGGTGTAGCCGATCGCCAGCTTGGCCGCGATCTTGGCGATCGGGAAGCCGGTCGCCTTGGACGCCAGCGCCGAGGAGCGCGACACCCGGGGGTTCATCTCGATCACGACGATCCGGCCGTCGACCGGGTTGACCGCGAACTGGATGTTGCAGCCGCCGGTGTCCACCCCGACCTCGCGCAGCACCGCGATGCCCAGGTCACGCAGGTGTTGGTACTCCCGGTCGGTGAGCGTCATGGCCGGGGCCACGGTGACGCTGTCACCGGTGTGCACGCCCATCGGGTCGACGTTCTCGATCGAGCAGACCACCACCACGTTGTCGTGCCGGTCGCGCATCAGCTCGAGCTCGTACTCCTTCCAGCCGAGCACGCTCTCCTCGATGAGCACCTCGTGCACCGGGCTGGCGGACAGGCCGTCGCCGGCGATGCGGGCCAGGTCCTCCGGGGTGTGGGCCATACCGGAGCCCAGGCCGCCCATGGTGAACGACGGCCGGATCACCACCGGCAGGCCCAGCTCCGCGACGGTGGCCTCGACCTCGTCCATGGAGTGGCAGACCCGGGAGCGGGGCACCAGCGCGGTCGGGTCGTCGATGCCGAGGCGTACGCCGGCCTTGGCCACGATCTCCTTGAACAGCTGGCGGTCCTCGCCCCGGTTGATCGCGTCGATGTTCGCGCCGATCAGCTCCACGCCGTACTTCTCCAGCACGCCGCTCTCGTGCAGGGCGACCGCCGTGTTCAGCGCGGTCTGCCCGCCGAGGGTCGCCAGGATCGCGTCCGGGCGCTCCTTGGCGATGACCAGTTCCACGAACTCCGGGGTGATCGGCTCGACGTACGTGGCGTCGGCGAACTCCGGGTCCGTCATGATGGTCGCCGGGTTGGAGTTGACCAGGCTGACCCGGATCCCCTCGCTGCGCAGCACCCGGCACGCCTGGGTGCCGGAGTAGTCGAACTCGCAGGCCTGCCCGATGACGATCGGCCCGGAGCCGATCACCAGGATGTGCTTGAGATCGGTCCGCTTAGGCATTCGTGCGCCCCTCGCTGTGGGTCCGGCCCTCGATGAGCTCGGCGAAGCGGTCGAAGAGGTAGTCCGCGTCATGCGGACCGGCCGCCGCCTCCGGGTGGTACTGGACGGTGAAGGCGGGCACGTCCACGGCCCGCAGCCCCTCGACGACGTTGTCATTGAGGCAGACGTGCGACACGCGGACGCCGCCGAAGTCGGTGTCGATCACCTGATCGGGGACCACCGGGCCGTGCCCCGCGCCCGGGACCTGGACAGCGAAGCCGTGGTTGTGGCTGGTCACCTCGACCTTGCCGGTGGCCCGGTCGAGCACCGGCTGGTTGATTCCCCGGTGGCCGTAGCCCAGCTTGTAGGTGCCGAAGCCGAGCGCCCGGCCGAGGATCTGGCTGCCGAAGCAGATGCCGAACAGCGGCACCCGCCGCTGCAACGCCTCGCGGGCCAGCGACACCGGGCCGTCGGCGGTCGCCGGGTCGCCGGGGCCGGGCGACAGGAAGATCGCGTCGGCGCCGGTGGCGAGCAGGTCGTCGATGCTGGAGGAGGCCGGCAGCACGTGGGTGGTCACCCCGCGGGCGGCGAGCCGGCGCGGCACGTTGCGCTTGATGCCCAGGTCCAGCGCGGCCACGGTGAACCGGTGCTCACCGACCGCCCCTACGACGTACGGCTGGGGGGTGGTCACCTCGGTGGAGAGGTCCGCGCCGACCATCTGCGGCGCCTGCCGCACCCGGGCCAGCAGGCTCTGCGGGTCGTTGTCCACGCTGGAGATGCCCACCCGCATGGCGCCCCGCTCGCGCAGGTGCCGGGTCAGCGCGCGGGTGTCCACCCCGCTGATGCCGACGACGCCCTCGGTGGCGAGGCGGTCCTCGAGGCTGCCGGTGGCCCGCCAGTTCGAGCCGATCCGGGCCGGGTCACGCACGACGTAGCCGGCCACCCAGATCCGGCCGGACTCGTCGTCCTCGCCGTTGACGCCGGTGTTGCCGATGTGCGGGGCGGTCTGCACCACCACCTGCCGGTGGTAGGACGGGTCGGTGAGGGTCTCCTGGTAGCCGGTCATGCCGGTGGTGAAGACCGCCTCGCCGAAGGTCTCCCCCACGCTGCCGTACGCCTCACCGGGGAACGTACGCCCGTCCTCGAGAACGAGGATCGCGGAACGTCTGCGGGTCACTTGACTGCCTTTCCGTCCAGGACCGTCGGCTCGCCGCGCAGGAAGGTCGCCACGATGCGACCCGGCAGCGTCATGCGGGCGTACGGGGTGTTGCGACTACGACTGGCCAGCTCCGCCGGTTCGATGGTGCGGCGGGCGGCCGGGTCGATCAGGGTCAGGTTGGCCGGCACGCCGGGCGCCGGGTCGACGCCGTGTCCGGGCAGTCCGGCGATCCGGGCCGGGGCGCGGGACATCCGCTCGGCGATCAGGTCCCACTCGGGGCCGAGCACGTCCAGCGCGATGGAGAGCGCCGTCTCCAGGCCGAGCATCCCCGGCCGGGCGTACGCCCACTCGCACTCCTTGTCCTCCACGGCGTGCGGGGCGTGGTCGGTGGCGATCACGTCGATCACACCGTCGGCGAGCGCGGCGCGCAGCGCGGTGATGTCCGCGGCCGTGCGCAGCGGCGGGTTCACCTTGAAGACCGGGTCGTACGTCTCCGCCCGCTCGTCGGTGAGCAGCAGGTGGTGCGGGGTCACCTCGGCGGTGACCCGTACGCCGCGCGCCTTGGCGTGACGCAGCACCTCGACGCTGCCGGCGGTGGAGACGTGGCAGACGTGCAGTCGGCTGCCCACGTGCTCGGCGAGCAGCACGTCCCGGGCGATGATCGCCTCCTCGGCGACGGCCGGCCACCCGATCAGGCCGAGCCGGGTGGAGACCTCACCCTCGTGCATCTGGGCGCCCTCGGTGAGCCGGGGCTCCTCGGCGTGCTGGGCGATGATCCCGTCGAACGCCTTGACGTACTCCAGGGCCCGGCGCATCAGCTTCGGGTCGGCGACACAGTGCCCGTCGTCGGAGAAGATCCGCACCCGGGCCGCGGAGTCGGCCATCGCGCCCAGTTCGGCGAGGCGCTCACCGGCCAGCCCGACAGTGACCGCGCCGATCGGCTGCACGTCGACCAGCGCGGCCTCCCGGCCGAGCCGCCAGACCTGCTCGACGACGCCGGCGGTGTCCGCGACCGGGGAGGTGTTGGCCATCGCGCAGACCGCCGTGTAGCCGCCCAGCGCCGCCGCGCGCGAGCCGGACTCGACGGTCTCGGCGTCCTCCCGACCGGGTTCGCGCAGGTGGGTGTGCAGGTCGACCAGGCCGGGCAGGGCGACCAGGCCGGTGCCGTCGATGACGGTGGCGTCCGGCGCGGACAGCCCCGGGCCGACCTCGGCGACGACGCCGTCGCGGATCAGCAGGTCGGTCGGCGCGGCGCCGACGACGCTCACGCTGGTGATGAGGTACGCGGTCACCGGTTGTTCCCTCCGAGCAGCAGGTACAGGACGGCCATCCGCACGGAGACCCCGTTGGTGACCTGTTCGACGATGGTGGAGCGGGGTGAGTCGGCCACCTCGGGGGTGATCTCCATCCCCCGGTTCATCGGGCCGGGGTGCATGACGATCGCGTGCTCGGGCAGGCGGCGCATCCGCGGCCCGTCCAGGCCGTAGCGGCGGGCGTACTCGCGGGCGGAGGGGAAGTAGGAGTCGTTCATCCGCTCCCGCTGCACCCGCAGCATCATCACCACGTCCACGTTGGGCAGCACGGAGTCGAGGTCGTAGGAGACGTCGGTGCCCGGGGCGAGCGCCGCGGTGATGTCCACCGGGATGAGGGTGGGCGGGCCGACCAGGGTGACCTTGGCGCCGAGGGTGGAGAGCAGCAGCACGTTCGAGCGGGCCACCCGGGAGTGCAGCACGTCCCCGACCACCGCGACCGACAGGCCGGCGAGCCGGCCCAGCCGGGCCCGCATGGTGTACGCGTCCAGCAGCGCCTGGGTGGGGTGCTCGTGGGTGCCGTCGCCGGCGTTGACCACCGACCCGTCGACCCAGTTCGCGAGTCGGTGCGGCGCGCCGGAGGCGGGGTGCCGCACGACGACCGCGTCGGCGCCCATGGCCTGGAGGGTCAGCGCGGTGTCCTTCAGGCTCTCGCCCTTGGTGACGCTGGACCCCTTCGCGGAAAAGTTGATCACATCGGCGCTGAGCCGCTTCGCCGCCGCCTCGAAGGAGATCCGGGTGCGGGTCGAGTCCTCGTAGAAGAGGTTCACCACCGTCCGGCCGCGCAGCGCGGGCAGCTTCTTGATCTCCCGGCCGGCGACCGTGGCCATCTCGGCGGCGGTGTCCAGGATCTCGGTGGCGGTGTCGGCGTCCAGGTCCGCGCCGGAGAGCAGGTGCCTGATCATGAGGTGGTCCCCCCGTACAGCTTGACCTCGTCCGTCCCGTCGGTCTCGGCGAGCGTCACCTTGACGCTCTCGGCGAGCGAGGTCGGGATGTTCTTGCCGACGTAGTCGGCGCGGATCGGCAGCTCCCGGTGGCCCCGGTCGACCAGGACGGCGAGCTGCACGGACGCCGGGCGCCCCACGTCGTTGAGCGCGTCGAGCGCGGCCCGGACGGTGCGGCCGGAGAAGAGCACGTCGTCGACGAGGATGACCCGCTTGCCGTCGATGCCGCCGGGCGGCAGCTCGGTCGGGCCGACCGCGCGGGTGGCGTGCCGGCGCAGGTCGTCGCGGTACAGGGTGATGTCGAGCACACCGACCGGGACGGCGACGTCCTCGAAGGTGCTGATCCGGGCGGCGAGCCGCCGGGCGAGGGGTGCGCCCCGGGTGGGAATCCCCAGCAGCACCGTCTCGGCGGCGCCCTGGGTCTTCTCCAGGATCTGGTGGGCGATGCGGTCGACCACGCGTTGCACGTCGGCGCTGGCGAGGATCACCTTCACCGAGGGTTGTCGCGGTGGTGACGAGCGGGCAGCCGGTGGGTATGCCACGGCGGACCTCCTTCCCCGCCTCACTGGACGGGTCGTTAAAGGATGTCGGGCACCTCCGGCCGGACCGCGGGCGGACCTGGGCCGGGGCTTCACGCCACGTTACCAGTGGTCACCGGGTGGATGGACGGCGGCCGCTGACCATCGGATCAGGCCGACGAAATGGGGATAACTCCCCCGGTGCTCCCCAACGGTAGGGTCACGACCACTTGACCAGGTGTCGCATTCCCCGTACCGTCACGCTCCGTAGCGATCGACGGGAGAACCCCGAGCAGCACTGGGAGTGTCCGAATGCCCTCTGAATACGCCAAGTCTCTGGGCGCCCGCCTGCGCTCCATCCGCCAGCAGCAGGGCCTGTCCCTGCAGGGTGTGGAGGAGAAGTCGAACGGGCGCTGGAAGGCCGTGGTGGTCGGGTCGTACGAGCGCGGCGACCGTGCCGTGACGGTGTCCCGCCTGGCCGAGCTTGCCGAGTTCTACCGCGTCCCCGTCTCGGAGCTGCTGCCCGACGGCAGCGGGGTCCGTCACGAGCCCACCAGCAAGATCGTCCTGGACCTGGAGCGGCTCTACGACGAGGCCTCCGAGGACCTGGCCTACGTGGCCCGCTACGCCCGCGCCATCCAGCAGCAGCGCGGCGACTACAACGGCCGGGTGCTCTCCATCCGCGCCGACGACCTGCGGGCGCTCGCGATCGTCTACGACGCCTCGCCGTCGGGTCTGATCGAGCGGCTCACCGAGCACGGTGTGCTGGTCGCCGACCCCCGGGCGTTCTTCGCCTCCTGAACCACCGATCCACCGAAAGGGCCCGTGCCGTCCGGCACGGGCCCTTTTCGTCGTACGGGGTGCTGAGCGGGTGCGCTCAGCGGGTGGCGTACTCGGCGATCCGGCCGAGAATGCCGTTGAGGAAGCGCGGCGAGTCGTCGGTGGACATCTGGCGGGCCAGCTCCACGGCCTCGCTGATCGCCACCGCGTCGTCGATCTCGTCGATGTAGAGCAGCTCGTAGACCGCGATCCGGGCCAGGTTGCGGTCCACCACGGGCATCCGCTCCAGCGTCCAGCCCTCGGCGTAGCTGGCGATCAACTCGTCGATCCGGTTGAGGTGTTCGGCGACGCCCTCGACCAGGCCCACCGCGTATCCCAGGTGCTCCGGTCGGGGCTGCTCGATCCGCTGCACGTAGCCGGCGAGCACCTCGACCGGGGGCCGGTCCCGCAGGTCGGCCTCGTAGAGGACGTCCAGCGCCCGCTTGCGCGCCTTACGGCGCGCCGGCATCTGCTGTTTGGGACCCTCCGCCATCAGGAGCGGCCGAGGTAACGGCCGTCGCGGGTGTCGACCTTGATCTTCTCGCCGGTGGTGATGAACAGCGGCACCTGCACGGTCGCGCCGGTCTCGACGGTGGCCGGCTTGTTGCCGCCGGTCGACCGGTCGCCCTGCAGACCCGGCTCGGTGTAGGTGACTTCCAGCACCACGCTGGTGGGCAGCTCGATGTAGAGCGGGACGCCCTCGTGCGTGGCGACGGTCGCCTCGGCCTCGGGGAGGAGGTAGTTGGCCGCCTCACCGACGGTGCCGCCGGGGACGGTGATCTGGTCGAAGGTCTCCAGATCCATGAAGACGTAGTCTTCGCCGTCGGCGTACAGGTACTGCATCGTGCGCTTGTCCACGGTCGCGGTTTCGACCTTGGTGCCCGCGTTGAAGGTCTTGTCGACCACCTTCCCGGACAGCACGTTCTTCAGCGTGGTGCGCACGAAGGCACCACCCTTACCGGGCTTGACGTGCTGGAACTCGACGACGGCCCAGAGTTCGCCGTCAAGGTTGAGTACCAGGCCGTTTTTGAGGTCGTTGGTGGAGGCCATTTCCTGCCTTGATCATCAATTGGCGGACAGACCTGACGAGTCTACTAGCTGCGTCGAGGCAGGTTGCCCGCCATGTCATGGCCGCCGATCCCACGCCGCCGGCCGAACCGGGCGGCGATCACGTTTCGTGACCTTCAGACACCCTGCCACCCGCACCCCCTGCGCCCTTTGCTCTGCTGCCACCGGCGCACCAGTCACGCCGCGTGGCGGATGACGAGGCTTCCCCGCCCCGACGGTCGTGGCGTATTGGCAGCTCAGGGCCTGTGTCGCGCCCGTGGGTGCAGAGCAAAGGACGCGCCTGGGTGGTGGGGCGTCGCCGGGCCGGCGAGGTCAGGGTTGCCGTCAGTGACGGTTACGGTCGGTGATGCTTGCGCCCGTCAGCTTTTCGGAGCGGCGAGGTGGTGCAGGGCGAGACGATAGCCGTCGATGCCGAGACCGCAGATCACCCCGGTCGCCACCGCGGAGATCACCGAGTGGTGGCGGAACTCCTCGCGGGCGTGGATGTTGGAGATGTGCACCTCGACCAGCGGCCCGCGCAGCATGGCGCAGGCGTCCCGCACGGCGTAGGAGTAGTGCGACCAGGCGGCCGGGTTGAGCACCACCGCGGCGCCCTCGTCGGCGGCGGCGTGCAGCCAGCCCAGCAGCTCGTGCTCGGCGTCGGTCTGCCGGACCGTCACGTCGAGCCCCAGCTCCCGGCCGGTCCGCTCGCAGAGCGCCACCAGGTCGGCGTAGCTGGTCGCGCCGTACACCGCGGGCTCGCGGGTGCCCAGCCGGCCCAGGTTCGGCCCGTTCAACACGTACACCTTCACGCCGTACCCACCTCCCGGTAGGCGGCCGCGAGCAGCGCGTCGTCCGGGCCTTCGAGCATCGCCGGGCGGGCCAGCCCGTCCAGCACCACGAACCGCAGCCGGCTGCCCCGGGCCTTCTTGTCCACCCGCATCACGGCCAGCAGCTGCGACCAGGCGCCGGCCGGGTAGCTCACCGGCAGGCCGAGGGCCGCCAGGGTGGCCCGGTGCCGGTCGGCGGTCGGCGCGTCCAGGCGGCCGGCGAGCCGGGCCAGCGCGGCGGCGTACACCAGGCCGACGGCGACGGCGTGGCCGTGCCGCCAGCGGTAGCCCTCGACCTGCTCGATCGCGTGCGCGAGGGTGTGGCCGTAGTTGAGCACCTCACGCAGGCCCGACTCCCGCAGGTCACCGGAGACCACGTCGGCCTTGACGCGGATCGCCCGTTCGATCAGCTCCCGGGTGACCGCGCCGCGCGGGTCGGTGGCGGCCGTCGGCGCATGCTCGATGAGATCCAGGATCGCCGGATCGGCGATGAAGCCGCACTTGACCACCTCGGCCAGACCGGCCGTCAGGTCGACCGCGGGCAGACTGTCCAGAGTGGCCAGGTCGGCCAGCACGCCGACCGGCGGATGGAACGCGCCCACCAGGTTCTTGCCGGCGGCGGTGTTGATGCCGGTCTTGCCGCCGACCGCGGCGTCCACCATGCCCAGCAGCGACGTGGCCACCGGCACCCAGCGCACCCCGCGCAGCCAGCAGGCCGCGACGAAACCGGCCAGGTCGGTCACCGCGCCGCCGCCGACCCCGACCACCGCGTCGGTGCGGGTGAAACCGGCCGCGCCGAGCCGGTCCCAGCAGGCGGCGGCCACGTCGATGTGCTTGCCCGCCTCGGCGTCGGGCACCTCGATCGGCAGCGGCTCGACGCCGGCCACGCGCAGCCGTTCGCCGAGCGCGTCGGCCAGCCCCTTGAGCGCGGGCGCGTGCAGCACCGCCGCCCTGGTCGCTCCGGGCAGCAGCCCGGGCAGCGTGTCCAACAGGTCGCGTCCGACCAGCACGTCGTACGGCCGCTCGCCGCCGACCGGGATCCGGGTCACCTCGTCCATCGCCGGCAGCCTAGTCCAGCGGGCGGCGCGGTGACGGCGGCTGCCCACCTGCTGGCCGGGCGGCCCACTGCGCCAGCAGGCGCGCGTGCTCGGCCACGGCGGCGCGCAACGCGTCCGGGTGCCGCACGGTGAACGCGCAGCCCAGCCCGGCGAGCAGCGCGGCCATGCCGGGCAGGCTCTCCACCCGGGCCCGCAGCAGCACACCGTCGGCGGTGGCGGTCAGCTCGGCCACGCTGGGCGGTACGCGGCGTCGGACGGCGACCGGATCGGTCTCCAGCAGCACCTCGACCTCGTGCGTGTAGGGCACGCCGGCCAGCGACCGGGTCACCCGGGCCACCGGGTCGAAGCCGTCCGGCACGGTGAACGTCGCCACGCCGGGGGTCACGGCGCCGATCCGGTCCAGCCGGAAGGTGCGGATTTCTCCGCGCCGGTGGTCGTGGCCGGTGACGTACCAGCGACCGGCGTGGAAGACCAGCCCGTACGGGTCGAGCTCACGGTGCGACTCCGCACCCCGCCAGGAGCGGTAGTCCAACGCCACCCGCTGCCGGTTGCGGGTGGCCGCGGCCAGGGTGAGCAGGGTGCCGGACGCCGGCCCCCGCTCCGGTTCCGCGCGTCGCAGGGTGAAGCCGAGGTGCTCCTGCACGGCGGTCAGCCGGTCGGCGAGGGCACGCGGCAGCACCCGGTGGATCTTCGCCAGGGCGGTGGCGGTGGCCGGCTGCTCGGTGGCCAGCCCGACCCGTTCGGCGACGACCAGGCCGAGCAGCACGGCCACCGCCTCGTCGTCGGTGAGCATCAGCGGCGGCAGCTTGTACCCGGGGTGCAGCCGGTAGCCGCCGTAGCGGCCCCGGTCCGCGGTGACGGGGATGCCCAGCTCGACCAGGGTGGCCGCGTACCGGCGCACGGTCCGCTCGTCCACGCCGAGCCGGACCGCGAGTTCGGCGGCCGTCGACCGGTGCCGGGTCTGCAGCAGCTCCAGCAGGGCCAGCACACGGCCGGCGGGATGTGACACGGACCACTCCTCCAAACCGGGCGGATTCTGTCCGGTTTCGATCGTACGGTCATCCGGTAACCGAGAGAAGGAGCGACAGATGGCGACGTTCGTGCTGGTTCCGGGGTTCTGGTTGGGCGCCTGGGCGTGGCGGGAGGTGACCACGGCGCTGCGCGCGCAGGGGCACGAGGTGTACCCGATGACGCTGACCGGGGTGGCCGAGCGGGACCACCTGGCCGGGCCGCAGGTCGGCCTGGAGACGCACACCGCTGACATCGTCCGGCTGATCGAGGTCGAGGACCTGCGCGAGGTGCTGCTGGTCGGGCACTCCGGCGGTGGCATGCCGGTCGCCCAGGCGGCGGACCGCATCCCGGACCGGATCGCCCGGGTGGTCTACGTGGAGAGTGGGCCGCTGCCGGACGGCGTCGCGCAGTTCGACACCGTGCCGCCGGAGGAGCAGGAGAAGCTTCGGGCCGCGATCGGCTCCGGCCACCTGCTGCCGCCCCCGGCCTTCGACCCGGCCGCCGACCCGACCAACCTTGCCGGGCTGGACGAACCGACGTTGGCCCTGCTGCGCGCCCGGGCCACCCCGCAGCCGCTGGGGGCCGCCACCGACCCGGTGCGGCGCACCGGCGGCCGCCCGGTCCCGACCGCGCTGGTCGCCAGCACCTTCCCGCTGGCCGTGGTGCGGCAGATGATCGGCGAGGGGCACCCGTTCTTCACCGGGTTGGCCGGTGGTCAGCTGTTCGAGGTGCCGACCGGGCACTGGCCCATGCTCAGCGAGCCGAAGGCCCTGGCCGACGTGCTCGACGCCGCCGCCCGAGGCTGAGAAGAGGCTCGGAAGCGGACAACGCCCCGCCCGGCCGGTCGCGCACCGGCCGGGCCGGCCGGCGTCAGCGAGGCAGCAGCGCGGCGATCTCCGCGACGATCTCCTGCGGGGTCCGACCGTCGGTGGCCACCGTCTCGGTGGCCACCTCGGCGTAGAGCGGCCGGCGCTGGTCCATCAGATGCTTGAGGGTGGCCCGCGGGTTGATCGCCAGCAGCGGACGGCCGGCGCCCAGCCCGACCCGCTTCACCGCGTCGGGCAGCTCGACCGAGAGGTGCACCACCCGGTGCCCGACCAGAGCGGCGCGAGTCTCCTCGGCCAGCACCGCGCCGCCGCCGAGGGCGAGCACCCCCGAGCCGGCAGCCAGCGCCGCCGCCACCGCGGCCCGTTCGAGGGTACGGAAGTGCGCCTCACCCTCGTCGATGAAGATCTCCGGGATGGGCTTGCCGGCCATCCGCTCGATGTCGGTGTCGGTGTCGCGGAACTCCACCCCGAGGGCCGTGGCGAGGGCCTCCCCGACCGTGGTCTTGCCGCAGCCGGGCGCACCGACGAGGACGACGACCGGCGCCATCAGCGGATCACCAGCGCGTCGAGGTAGCCGGCCACGTTGCGGCGGATCTCGGCGACCGAGTCCCCGCCGAACTTCTCGGTGGCCGCCTCGGCCAGCACCAGCGCGACCATCGCCTCGGCGACCACCGCCGCGGCGGGCACCGCGCACACGTCCGAGCGCTGGTTGATCGCCGTGGCCGGTTCGCCGGTGGCGACGTCCACGGTGGAGAGGGCCCGGTTCAGCGACGAGATCGGCTTCATCGCGGCACGCACGCGCAGCGGCTCACCGGTGGTGATGCCGCCCTCGAGCCCGCCGGCCCGGTCGGTGACCCGGCGGACGCCGGTGGCCGACGGGATGATCTCGTCGTGCGCCTCGGAGCCACGGGACCGGGCCTGCTGCCAGCCGTCACCGATCTCCACGCCCTTGATCGCCTGGATCGACATCAGCGCGGTGGCCAGCCGGGCGTCGAGCTTGCGGTCCCACTGCACGTGGCTGCCCAGCCCCGGCGGCACCCCGTACGCCAGCACCTCGACCACGCCACCGAGGGTGTCGGCGGCCTTCTTCGCGGCGTCCACCTCGGCGACCATCAGGGCGCTGGCCTCCGGGTCGAGGCAGCGCAGCGGGTCGGCGTCGATCCGGGCGGCGTCCTGCGGGGTCGGGCGCAGCCCGGGCTTCGCGGCCACCGGGCCCAGCTCGACGACGTGCGAGACGATCTCGATGCCGAGCGCCTGCCGGATCAGCGCCTTGGCGACCGTGCCGACGGCCACCCGGGCGGCGGTCTCCCGGGCGCTGGCGCGCTCCAGGATGGGCCGGGCGTCGGTGTGGCCGTACTTCTGCATGCCGGCCAGGTCGGCGTGGCCCGGCCGGGGCCGGGTCAGTGGCGCGTTGCGGGCCTGCCGGGCCAGCTCGTCGGGGTCCACCGGGTCGGCGGCCATCACCGTGCGCCACTTCGGCCACTCGGAGTTGCCGACCCGGATCGCCACCGGGCTGCCGAGGGTGATGCCGTGCCGCAGGCCGCCGAGCACCTCGACCTCGTCCCGCTCGAAGGACATCCGGGCGCCACGGCCGTAGCCCAGCCGCCGGCGGGCCAGCTCGTCGGCGATCTCGGTGGTGTTCACCTCGATGCCGGCCGGCACCCCCTCCAGCAGCGCGACAAGGGCGGGACCGTGCGATTCACCTGCAGTCAACCAGCGCAACACAGCGGTCAGTCTGTCACGGCCCGCCGCCGCCACGGTGCGCTGCCTGCCATGTCCCGCCCTGCGGACGCGAATGCGTTCCGAGCACATGCGATCTGCATTTGTTTCCATCGAGCCATGCCGTAAGTTGCTCTACAGCAAGTAGTGACGACCGCACGGGAGTTTGGTTGTCCTGCGCCGTCCGCCGCCCATGAGGGCGGTGATCAGCGATTTCGGATCGCGATGATCGACTTTGTCAGACCGGCCAGACGCTCGTTGCGGATGGTGGCGTCCGGAAACAGGTACCGAAGTTCGGCTCGACCAATGAGTTCGGTCGTCAGGACCTGCCTCATGGCCGCCTCGTACGACTTGCCGGGGTTGTAGGCGAGCGGCCATCTACGCGCCATCACCACCCGCGCCGACACCGGCAGGAACTGCATCCCCGGCGCCACCCAGTGTGGCTCGATCGGGAAGTACCGGTACGGCGTCTGCACCCAGTACGCGCGCCCCAGCTCACGGACCGCATAGGCCATCCGCCGGCGACGCTCGTGACCACCGACATGCTCCAGGACGCTGTTGCTGAAGACGAGGTCATACGTGCGGCTCAGGATGCTCTTGGGCAGCTCGCAGGCATCGGCGTGGTCGGCCTCGGCCCAGTCGGGCAGGTCCGACGGCAGCGGCTCCAGGTTGACCACGTGGACGTGCGCCGGCCGGACGGGGACCCGCGCCCAACTGTCCACCCGGCCGCCCAGGTCGAGGACGGTCATGTCGGCCAGGTCCGGGAAGGTGTCCGACAGCCAGGCCGCGCGTTGCGCCCGCCGTTTCGCGCCGAGCGAGGTCGGCGAGTCGACAAGACGGAACCTGAGCGAGTGGAGTCCCATTGATTTATTGTCCTTCGATTTGCTGATCGCGTCGTCTGTGGAGTGGGTAGCGCCGCCCCCGAATTCGGGTCAGATGCCCCGGCCGCGCTTGTGCAGCGTGCGCAGCACCGCGTCGGCCCGCACCACCCGGCCGGCGACCGCGAGCGCCAGGTAGGCCCGCGGCTCGCGGGGATTGCGCCGCAGGGTGCGCCGGGCCCAGCGCAGCGCACCCCGGCGGTCGCCGGAGGCGGCGCGGGCGAACGCGATCTGCCCGGTCACCCGGGCCTCACCGGCCGGTTGGGTGGCGAACTCCGGGTAGCGCTGGAGGAGCCACTGCAACGCCTCGGAGATGGTGTCCCACCGCTGCGCGAAGTAGGAGCGCTTGTGCCAGCGGACCAGCACCGACGGGGTGCGCAGATTGATCAGCGGGGCGCTGCGCGCGGCCCGGAGCAGGAACTCGTAGTCCTCGGCGTAGCTGCCCGGGATCTCCTCGTCAACCAGCCCGAACCCGTTCCGCAGCGCGGCGCCGCGGATCAGGAACGTCGACGGGTGCAGCTCCGTCATCCGGTCGCGCAATAGGTCGTCCAGGGTGACCCGGTCCCGGTCGAGCACCCGGTCCACGGTGTGCCCGTCGTAGCTGACCCGGATGCCGCAACAGACGAACTCCGCCGCCGGGTCGGCGGCCAGCGCGTCGACCTGGGCCGCCAGCTTGCCGGGCAACCACTCGTCGTCGTCGTCGCAGAACGCGACCAGCTCACCCTCGGCGGCCACGGTGCCGCTGTTGCGCGCCCCGGCCAACCCCGGCGTGCGCTCGTTGCGGACCACCCGCACCGCGCGGTCCGGGCCGGACAACCCGGTCAGCGACTCGTCCGGCGTGGACTGGTCGAACACCACGACGACCTCGACCGGGCCCGGGTACTCCTGAGCGAGGATCGCCCGCACCGCGGCGCGCAGCAGCTCCGGGCGATCCCGGGTGGGCACCACGACGCTGACGCTCGGTTGCCGGGTCATCGAGTCTCCTGCGCACCGCGGCCGGACCGCGTCCAGGCACGCCACCGGGGTTGGCGCCGGGCCGACTGGGCCACCAGGTCCTCCACGATCTGCCCGACGCGGGCCACCGCCGCCCGCTGGGCCTCGTGCGCGCCCGGGTCGGCGGCCACCGCGTACCGGGACGGGTCGGAAAGCCCGGCGGCAAGCGCGGCGTGCAGCGCCTCCCGGGTCTCGCAGAGCGCCACCAGCCCGGCGGCGCCGAGCCGGCGGGCGAAGAGCTGCTGGTGGTCGTCGACGTGCTCGCCGCGCGTCGGGTCGCGGGGCACCACGATGGGCAGGTGGCCGTGCCGGCGGGCCTCCAGGATGGTCGCCGGACCACCGTGGCAGACCACCAGGTCGGCGTCGGCCATCGCCCGCTGCAACGCGTCGTGACCGAGGAACGGCACGGCGCCGGGCACCTGCGGTGCCCGGGTGTGACCGTGCTGCACGGTCAGACCGACGCGGTCGCCGGCCTGCGCGTGCCACTGCGCCAGCCAGTCGACGAGCCGGTCGAACGGGTGCTTGTCGGTGCCGACCGCGATCAACAGCCCGATCCGGTTGGCCGGTGTGGCGTCGCGCTGGCGCGGCAGCCGGGCCGGCTCCGGTGCGGGAACGGACCGTGGCGGCTGTGGACGCCGGGCGGTGCCGGTCTCCCCGCTCACAGCAGCGTCCCGACGACGGTGGCCTCCGGGTACTGCCGCCGCTGCTCGTCCCACTGCACGAGCATCGCGGACAGGAACGGCCGGCAGAGCCGGGCGGTCAGCGTCGGGGTGTCGATCCGGTCGTACACCTCGATGTAGACGGTCGGGATGCGCCGCAGCCGCGCCAGCACCACGAACGGCACGGCCACCCCGGCGCCGGTGGTGACCACCGCGGCGACCCGCCGACCCCGCAGCACCCGCCACGCCAGCAGCGCGTTACGCAGCAGGTTCGGCACGTTGCGGGTGGTCGGGTGGTGCGCCGGTACCAGGTCCTCGCCGGCCAGCAACGACACCGCCTCCGGAGTGTCGAAGGTGACCCAGCAGCGCCGCCAGCTCTCGTACCAGGGCCGCAGGGCGAGCAGCTGGGCCAGGTGCCCGCCGCTGGAGCCGACCAGCAGCAGCACGGGCTGCCCGCCGTCGTCGTTGTCGTTCCTGTCCACGCGACTCCCCACAAGTTCGCTTGGAATTTTGGTCCACACCACGCAGCAGCAGATCACAGGTTGCCCGACCGTTGAATAGGGCGACCGGTTGATCAGCCGATATCCGACGGGGCCCGACCGGTGCCCTCGGCCCTCCGCCAGCCATCGACGTCCATCGCAAGCAGCAATTCTTCCGTCACGCTCCGGCGATGGTCAACGTCCATCGGCGCGGCGACGTGCCCGGATCAATCGCTATGTCGTTTCTCGATGACGTCCAACAGTGCGGGATGCAGCGCGCCGTTCCAGCCCGCGCCGGCGTCGGCCAGCCGCCAGGTCCGCAGCCACATCTCCACCAGGTACGCGTCGGCCACCAGCCGCCGCTGCGCCGGGCCCAGACCGAGCCGGTCGCCGTGCCGGCCCAGGTGCCCGTCGACATCCGCCGCGGCGACGGCGGCCGGCTCCCCGCGCAGCACCAGGGCCCGCTGGAAGGCGTCGTGCGCCAGGTCGAAGCCCACCGGCACGTCCGGGCCGCTGTGCTCCCAGTCCCAGGCGACCAGCTGGCCGGCGTGCTGTCCCAGGTTCCACGGCACCCAGTCGCCGTGCCAGTGGCCGAACTCGACGTCGGTGCCGCCGTGCCGGCGGGCCAGCGCGGCGACCGCGGCGACCGCCCGCGCGCCGGCAC
>NZ_RCVI01000158.1:0-26970 GCF_003667455.1 Micromonospora sp. CV4
CTCCCGAACGGCGCCGCCCCCGACGCCGGGTCGCCGGCCGCTCCGGCACAGGTTCCCGCTCAGTGGGGCGGACAGCCGGCCGTCCCCGCGTTCCCGCCCGGCATGCTGCCCCCCGGCTACGGGCAGCCGCACCGTCCGTGGGCCAGCCCCCCGGTGCGGCGTGGCGAGCCGACGCAGCGGCCGGCCAGCATGACCCTGCTCTACATCTGGATCCTGCTCTTCGGCTTCGTCGGCACCCAGTTGGCCTGGACGCTGCGTCCGTTCTTCGGCGACCCGGGTCAGGACTTCGCCCTCTTCCGCAGCATCGACGGCAACTTCTACGCCGAGATCCTGCGGACCATCGCGAACCTCTGAGCACCGTCCGGGCCGGGAAATCCCTGGTTGCCGGCATGGTTACCGGCTAGTAACGTCAGGTCATGACCATCGACTCTCGCCAGGTGGCGGCCGGCATGCTGGAAGCGGTCCCGTTCGCCCGTACGCTCGGGTTCGAGTTCGTCGAGGTGGCGCCCGAGGCGGCGGGCGGGGTGCGGGCGGTCGTCCGGCTCCCCGACTCGCCCGCCACCCACAACCACGTCGGCGGGCCGCACGCCGGGGCCATGTTCACCCTCGGTGAGACGGCCTCCGGCGCGGTGGTGCTGGCAGCATTCGGGCAGCTGCTGGACCGGGCCGTGCCGCTCGCCGTCCGCGCCGAGATCGCCTATCGCAAGCTGGCACGAGGGCCGGTGCTGGCCATCGCGCGGCTGGGCCGGCCGGCTCTTGAGGTGGTCGATGAGCTGGAGTCCGGCAGACGGCCAGAGTTCCCGGTCGAGGTGGAGATCACCACCGAGGACGGCACGCCCACCTCGGCGATGACCGTGATCTGGACCCTGCGGCCGAACTGAGCCGCGCCGGTGGCGGCGGAAACGGGTTTGCCAACCCGGACGGATGGTTAGATTCGTAGCGTGCTGGGCCTACCTGCTCACGTGACCGCCTGTCTCTTCGACCTCGACGGTGTGCTGACGCAGACCGCAAAGGTGCACAACGCCGCCTGGACGGAGACGTTCGACGAGTTCCTGCGGCAGCGCGCCACAGCCACCGGTGAGCCGTTCCAGCCGTTCGACCCCGGCCCGGACTACAACCGCTACGTCGACGGTCGACCCCGCGCCGACGGCGTCCGGTCGTTCCTGGCCTCCCGCGGGATCGTGCTGCCCGAAGGCAGCCCGGACGACCCGCCGGACGCCGACACGGTCAACGGAGTCGGCAACCGCAAGAACGTCCTGCTGCTCCAGCGCCTCCGTAGCGCCGGCGTCGACGTCTATCCGGGATCGGTGCGCTACCTGGAGGCGGCGACCGCCGCCGGGCTGCGCCGAGCCGTGGTGACCGCGAGCGCCAACGGGCGCGAGGTCGTCGCAGCCGCCGGGCTGGACCGGCTGCTGGAGGCGCGCGTCGACGGGCTGGTGGCCCGGGCTCAGGGCCTGCGCGGCAAGCCGTACCCCGACACGTTCCTGGCCGGGGCCCGGCTGCTCGGCGTCGACCCGGCGCAGGCCGCCGTCTTCGAGGACGCGCTCTCCGGGGTGGCCGCCGGTCGGGCCGGCGGCTTCGGTTACGTGATCGGCGTCGACCGGGTCGGGCAGGCCGACGAGCTGCGCACGCACGGCGCCGACATCGTGGTCACCGACCTCGCCGACCTGCTCGACGCGGGTGACGTCGACCCACCGTCACCGCCCGCCGTCACGAACCCCGCCGGAGAGCGGGGCCTGGCGTGATCCGGGAACGGGCCTATCCGGTCGAGCCCTGGCACGTCCGGGAGACCCGGCTGGACATGGACGTGCTGGCCCAGTCGGAGTCCGTCTTCGCGCTCTCCAACGGGCATGTCGGACTGCGCGGCAACCTCGACGAGGGCGAGCCGCACGGCCTGCCCGGCACGTACCTCAACTCGTTCTACGAGCTGCGTCCGCTGCCGTACGCGGAGGCCGGCTACGGCTTTCCCGAGTCCGGGCAGACCATCGTCAACGTCACGAACGGCAAGCTGATGCGGCTGCTGGTCGACGACGAACCGCTCGACGTGCGCTACGGCGAGCTGCTCTCCCACGAGCGGATCCTCGACATGCGTGCCGGCACCCTGCACCGGGAGCTGCAATGGCGCTCGCCGGCCGGCCGGGAGGTCAAGGTTCGCAGCACCCGGCTCGTGTCGTTCACCCAGCGATCGGTCGCCGCCATCAACTACGAGGTGGAGGCCGTCGACGGTCCGCTCCGGCTGATCGTGCAGTCCGAGCTGGTCGCCAACGAGACGCTGCCCGCGCAGAGCAAGGACCCCCGGGTCGCCGCGGTGCTGGAGTCGCCGTTGCAGGCCGAGGAGGAGCTGACCACGCCGGACGGCGGGCAGCTGATCCACCGCACCAAGGTGTCCGGCCTGCGGGTGGCCGCCGCGATGGAACACGAGGTGCACGGCCCGGACCGCACCACCATCGAGTCCGAGGGGTACGAGGACTGGGTCCGCACCACGATCGCCTGTGTACTCAAGCCCGGTGAGAAACTGCGGATCGTCAAGTACCTGACGTACGGGTGGTCGAGCCGGCGCTCGCTTCCCGCGCTGCGCGACCAGGTCGGGGCGGCGCTGGCCGGGGCCCGACTGGACGGCTGGGACGGCCTCTGCCGCGAGCAGCGCAGCTACCTCGACGAGTTCTGGGACGCGGCCGACGTGCGGGTCGAGGGTGACCCGGAGGTGCAGCAGGCCGTCCGTTTCGGCCTCTTCCACGTGCTCCAGGCCGGCGCCCGGGCCGAGCGTCGGCCGATCTCGGCGAAGGGGCTGACCGGCCCCGGCTACGACGGGCACGCGTTCTGGGACACCGAGATGTTCGTCCTGCCGGTGCTCACCTACACCCAGCCGAGCGCCGTGCGCAACGCGCTGCACTGGCGATACAGCACTCTGGAGCAGGCCCGGGAGCGGGCCGAGACACTCAACTTCAAGGGCGCGGCCTTTCCCTGGCGGACCATCGAAGGTCCGGAATCCTCCGGGTACTGGCCGGCCGGCACCGCGGCCTTCCACATCGCCGCCGACATCGCCGACGCGCTGCGCCGCTACGTGCTGGTCACCGGGGACACCGACCTGGAACGGGAGATCGGGCTGGAGCTGCTGGTGGAGACGGCCCGACTGTGGCGCTCGATCGGCCACCACGACCGGCACGGGCGGTTCCACCTCGACGGAGTCACCGGCCCCGACGAGTACACCGCGATCAAGAACGACAACATCTACACGAACCTGATGGCGCAGCGGAACCTCTACGCCGCCGCCGACGTGGTGATGCGCTACCGGGATGAGGCGTTGAACCGCGGGGTCACCGACGAGGAGGCGGCGAGCTGGCGGGACGCCGCCAGCTCGATGCACGTCCCGTACGACGAGGAGCTTCAGGTCCACCAGCAGACGGAAGGGTTCACCCGGCTCCAGGAGTGGGACTTCGCGCACACGCCGGCGGAGAAGTATCCCCTGCTGCTGCACTACCCCTACTTCGACCTGTACCGCAAGCAGGTGGTCAAGCAGGCCGACCTCGTTCTGGCCATGCACTGGCGGGGGGACGCGTTCACCCCCGACCAGAAGGTGCGCAACTTCCACTACTACGAGCGCCGCACCGTACGCGACTCGTCACTGTCAGCCTGCACCCAGGCGGTGCTCGCCGCCGAGGTGGGCCATCCCGAGCTGGCGCACATCTACCTGCGCGAGGCCGCGCTGATGGACCTGCACAACCTCAACGAGAACACTCGGGACGGCGTGCACATGGCCTCGCTGGCCGGGGCGTGGCTCGCCCTGGTCGGTGGGCTCGGCGGACTGCGGGACCACGATGGTCGTCTGTCGTTCGCGCCCCGGCTCTCCAGCCGACTCAGCCGGCTGGAGTTCTCGCTCCAGTGGCGCGGGTTGGCGTTGCGGGTGGACGTGCGGCCGCACCAGACGACGTACTCGCTGCGCCACGGTGGCCCGGATGACGTGGTGGAGCTGCGCCACCACGACCAGGTGCTGCGGGTCACCTGCGACGAGCCGGTGACCGTGCCGGTGCCGCCGGCCGATCCGTCCGGGCCGCCGCCGGAGCAACCGCCGGGCAGGTCGCCGCTGCTGCGGCTGCCCGAGCACGAGCAGTGACGGCTGGGGCGGGATCACTCCCGCCCCAGCCGTCGAAATCTCAGGTGGGCCCTCGCCGGTCGAGCGCCGGGGCGGCCCCGGACCGTCGGTGGACCCGGCCGGTGCGTCAGACGGGTTCGCCGGTGGACGGGCGTCCCAACGCGTCCCTGGGCGCCATCGCCCGGGGATCCTCGGGAGTCCGCGCCTGCGCGGCCTCGTCCCCCCAGTCCCGGCTTCGCTCGGCGTCCTGTTCCCGCCGGTTCCGCTCATCCATCTGCTGCTGCCGCGACGTCTGCTGCTGGGCCATGGCGATCCTCGCGATCCGTCGGGGCGCGGTTGCGCCGACACGGTCTGCGGTCGCCCCTCGCCTACCCGACGGCCCACCCGGCAAACACCACCCACGGTCGACGCGGCCGGGTGCGTGCGGCGCGACGGGTTGGGTACCCCCGGCACAGACGAGTACGGGAAGGGTGGGGCATGGACGAGCAGCGCAGCACGGTGACGATCCCGGTCGGGGACGCTCAACTCCCCGCGGACCTGATGCTGCCCGCGCAGCCGGTGGGCGTGGTGCTCTTCGCGCACGGCAGCGGCAGCTCGCGGCACAGCCCGCGCAACGTGGCGGTGGCACAGACGCTGAACGATCGCGGACTCGGCACGGTACTGGTGGACCTGCTCACCCAGGCCGAGGACGAGGTGGACGCGCGCACCGCCGAACTGCGGTTCGACATCGGGCTGTTGGCCAGCCGGCTGGCCGGGATCGTCGACTGGTTGGCGGCCGAGCGCCCCGCCGGTGACGTGCCGATCGGCCTCTTCGGAGCGAGCACGGGTGCCGCGGCAGCCCTGGTCGCGGCGGCGTCCCGCGCGGACCGGGTGGCCGCGGTGGTGTCCCGGGGCGGTCGACCCGACCTGGCCGGCGCCGCTCTGGCCCAGGTACGGACCCCGACGTTGCTGCTCGTGGGCGGCTTGGACGAGGAGGTCATCGCGCTCAACGAGCAGGCGCTGGCCGAGCTGGGGGACGTCGGCGAGCTGCGGGTGGTGCCCGGTGCCACCCACCTCTTCGCGGAGCCCGGCACCCTGGAGCAGGTCGCCGACCAAGCCGGCACCTGGTTCACCACGCACCTCAGCCGCACGACCGCCCCCTCGCGTCGATCATGAGGTTGACGGCGTGCCCGACACCTCCACCGCGGGAGGGGCGGTGCGCTGGCGTTGGACGGTGTCGACGATGCGCCAGAGGACGGCGGTGATCGGGACACTGACGAAAGCGCCGGCGATGCCCGCGATCAGGGTGCCGGCGGTGACCGCCACCAGGATCACCGCCGGGTGCAGGCGGACCTGCCGCTTCATGACCAACGGCTCCAACAGGTTGCCCTCGATCTGCTGCACGGCGATCACCGCGGCCAGGGTGAGCAGCGCCGTGGTGGGCCCGTTGGCGGCCAGCGCCACCAGCACCGCCACCGCCCCGGCCACGGTCGCGCCGATGATCGGCACGAACCCGCCGAGGAAGGTGATCAGCGCCAGCGGCAGGGCGAGCGGCACTCGCAACACCACCAGGGCCAGGCCGATGCCGATCGCGTCGATCGCGGCGATCAGCATCGTGCCCCGGCTGTACGCGCCCAGCGTCCGCCAGCCGGCGCTGCCCGCCTCGGCCACCACGGGCCGGTTCGGGCCGGTCATCCGGGACAGCACCCAGTGCCACATCGAGCGGCCGTCCTTCAGCAGGAAGAAGAGCAGCACCAGGGCGAGCAGCGCGGAGCCCAGCACCTCGGTCACGGTCCGGGCGCCGGCCACCGGATCCGGGGAGCTGCCGCTCAGCCCCTGCCGGGCCTGGTCGACCAGTCGGTCCAGCTGCGCGTCAGTGACGGGCAGGGTGGACGTGACGAAGTCCCGGCTGCGGTCCAGTCCCTGGGTCAGCTCCTGGCTGAGTTGGTCGAACTGGCTCGCGGTCAGGTTCCACACCAGCGCGCCGACCCCCACGAGGATGCCGAGCAGCAGCAGGACGGTGAGCAGCGCGGCCAGGGACGCGGGCAGCCGCAACCGGCGCAGCCGGAGCAGCACCGGGTCGAGCAGCGCGGTGAGGAAGATGGTGGCCGCCAGCGCGATGGCCAACGGCGCCAGCAGCACGGCGATCCGGCCCAGCAGGTAGAGCCCGACGACGACCACCACCAGGCAGGCGCTCCACAACACCGCGGTCCGGACCAGCCAGGGCAGCCCCGCCCATGCCTGGCGCGGCCCAGGGCCGCCCGTTGTCGCCCCGGTGCCCGCCCCGGGCTCGTCTGCCACCATGTCGGTCCTCCTCGATCTCGCGAGGTCGGTACCCGGCCGGCCGTGCGCCGACACCCGTACCGCTCCAACGGCGGGTGACCGGTCGGCGTGGCGGGTGTGGCCCGGACGGCCCGCGGCAGGCTCCGCCGTCCGGACTGACCGGTTTGCGCTACCCGACCCAGGGAACGCTGACAGGAGTGACCGGAGTGGAGGAGGAGCGCCATGGGTGACTTCATGGACAAGGCCAAGGATTTCGCGGACAAGCACGACAAGCAGGTGGACCAGGGGCTGGACAAGGCCGGCGACATGGCCGACAAGCGCACCGGCGGGAAGTACGACGACCAGATCGACAAGGGTGTGGACCAGGCTCAGGCGCGTACCGGCGAGGGCGACCAGGTCCGCTGACGCGCCGGACCGCCTCCCGGGCCGCCGTGCACGCGGCGGCCCGGGTTGTCGTGGCCGGATCGGCGGCGGGTCAGTGCTGGTTCTTCTCGCGCAGCTCGCGCATCGAGGTCGGCCGGCCGCTCAGCGCGTCGCGCACCCGGTCCACCAGGCCGGTGCCCGGGGCGATCAGCTTGTTCGCCGGCGGGTGGTCCGGGGCGCTCGGGTGGGGTCGGGTCGGTGCGATCTCCTTGACCGCCGTCACCTTGTCGGCCAGCTCGACCAGCTCCTCCCGGGCGGTCGCCGCGCGCAGCCGGGGGAAGAGCTCGTTCTCCTCGTCCCGTACGTGGTGTCGGATGGTGCTGGTCAGGCGGGCGAGCACGTCGTCGAAGCGGGGGTCGGACGGGTCGACGGACTCCAGCTCCTTCATCGTCCGCTCGGCGTCGGCGTGTTCGGTGATCTCGTGTTCGGCGATCTGGTCGCCGTCGGGGAGCGCCTTGCGCGCGGTCGGGTAGACGTACATCTCCTCGGCCACCGAGTGGCGGACGAGCTCGGCGATCACCACGTCGACGAGCTGGCGACGGTACTCGGGGGTGCCCTGCCGGGTCTCCAGCTCGACGAAGAGGGTCTCGACCGCACGGTGGTCGGCGACCAGGAGGTCGACGACATCCTGGTCCTCGGTGCTCTGCGGGTTGGTCATCTCACGGCCCCTTACCGGTTGCGGATCGGTGGGTGTGTGCGGCCTGGTACCCCGCAAACATTCGACAAACCCACACCCACCGATGGATTTCACGGGCACAGGGTGGTCTGTTGGTGCCCGCGGGGCAGATGGGGACGACTGTCCCCGTGACGTCCGGGTAACCCCCGCCATGGCCGATGACCGCCCACCAGTCGAGAGTGACCGGTCGCGCCTCGACGAGGCTGCCGAGCGGGGCGGCCAGGCTGTCGAGCGGGTGCGGCACCGCGGCGGGCAGGCCGGCCGGGTCCGAGCCCGGCAGTGGGAGCTCACGCTGGTGATCGCCATCCAGGCTGGGTTGGCCGCGGGGCTCGCCGCCCTGATCGCGCAGCAGCTGCTCGGTCCCGGAGCGCACGTCTTCGCCCCCGCAGCCGCCGTCGGTACGATCGCCACCGCCATCGGGCAGCGGGCCCGGCGCACCTTCGAGTTGCTGGCCGGCGTGGGCCTGGGCATCGTCATCGGCGACACGCTGCGCTTCTTCCTCGGCTCAGGGCCGTGGCAGACCGGCGCGGTGGTCGCCCTGGCCATCGCCAGCGCGCTGCTGGTGGCCGGAAAGGGTGGCCAACTGGTCGGTCAGGCCGGCGGTACCGCCGTGCTGATCTCCACGCTGGCCCCGATGGAGCGCGGTCTGGAGTTGCCCCGGATCTTCGACGCGCTGGTGGGGGGCGTGGTCGGCCTGGCGGTGGTCGCGTTGCTCCTGCCGGTCAACCCGCTGCGGGTGCTCGACCGGGCCGCGTCGCCGATCTTCGAGATCCTCTGCGAGCAGCTCGACGAGCTGTCGCAGGCATTGCGGAAGCGCGACGCCGACCGGGCGATGCGGGTCCTGGAGCGGTTCCGCGGCACCGAGGGTGATCTCAGCCGGCTGCACGAGGCGCTGAGCGGGGCGGAGGAGGTGGTGACGATCGCTCCGGCCCGTTGGCACCGCCGCCAGCAGTACCACGAGTACGCCCGCACCGCCGGGCAACTGGAGCGGCTGTTGCTGGACAGCCGCGCGATGGCCCGCTGGTCGGCCACCGCACTCCAGTACAACGAGACCATCCCACCGGAGCTGCCGGACGCGATAGCCCGACTGGGCCGGGCGACGGCGGAGATGCGCAGGGAGTGCCGGGTCGGTAGTTACCCCGAGCGCACCCGACAGTTGGTCGAGCAGTGCGCCGAACTGGCTGGGCGGGCCGCTGCAACCGGGGTCGGCTCGTTTGGTGAAGCCCTCGTCACCGGCCTGCGAACCGCGGCCAGCGATCTGCTCCGTGCCGCCGGCTGCGACCCGGACGACGCGAACACGGCCGTGCGCCGGGCGGCCGGCGTTGGGGAGGCGGCCATCCATCCGCCGGCCCGGCGACACCTGCACCGCTCCCGGCCGACCCGGGCGACCCGGGCCCGACGGCGGTCGCACCTCGCCGCCCGTAGGCGCAACGACGATCGGGCCGGCCTCCCCGACAGGGGGAGACCGGCCCGGTGAAACGGCAGGGTCAGGAGGAGTAGCCGCGCTCGGCGATCCAGTTGGCGACCTTCGGCAGGCTCATCCAGTACTCGCCCAGCGCCGGGTCGGCCGGGTCGGCGATCCGGATCATGTCGCCACCGTCGCGGTAACCGACCAGGGTCAGGTAGTGGCCGCCCTCGTAGGAGTGCGGGTTGCCGTCGATGTCCACGGTCGTGCCCTTGATGTTGGCCACCACGGGCCGGCCCGCGTCCACCGCGGCCAGCACGTCCCGGCGCAGCTGCTCGACCTGCTCGGGGCGGGCCACCGAGTCACGAATCTCCGTGGTCCGGTACTTGCCGCCGGTCAGCTCGTTGAGCACCCGCGTGGTGTCCAGGGCCGAGGGGGTGCCCGCCTCGGTGGTGCCGAGCAGTTTGGCCACCTCGTCCTGGGATAGCGCCTTGCCCTGCGCGGACAGCGCGATGCGGGTGGCGGCGGGCCCGCAGTAGTAGAAGTTCGGCTGGGCCTGGTAGTCGATGCCGAGGATCCGCTCGGCGGAACGGCCGGTCTGACCGCTCCGGTCGCCCTGGCTCGCCGTGGTCGGTGCTCCCTGCACCGGGGCGGCCTGCGCGGACACGGCCGGGCCGAGGGCACAGCCGCCGGCGACCAGGATGCCGGCGACGGACAGACCGCTCTTCTGGATGATCGGATTCATGGTCGAGTCTCCGTTCGGGGGGTCGGCGCCTCCGAGTTGCGGAGGGCGGCAGCACCGGGAATGGCGCTCGGCTCATCAGGGGCGACGACCCGCGGCCGTTCCGGCCGGGGCCTACCGGGGGTGTAACGGCCCTGCTCCGGCGGGCATTCCGCCGTCCGCTCCCCCGGCACGCATGTCGCGCACGGGTGCAACGGCCGCCGGTCGGGCGGGATTCCGGGGGATTTGTGCCGACGCTCACGATGCGCCGTCGGCGGCGGTGACGCCGAACAGCATCCGCTCATACCGGGATGAAACGGTCATCGTTGTGGAGCCGTGGCTTGCGGGGATCGACGGGGCCGATCAGGGGTGCCGGTTCAGAGGCTGCCCAGCAGGCCGGTCACGGTGATCTCGATGACCACCCGCTCCGCATTGGGACGGGGAGTCCGATACCGCTCGGCGTAGCGGCGCTCCGCCTCCGCGACGGCGGCCCGGTCCGAGCGGAGCACCGCCCGCCCCTCGATGGTCAACCAGCGCCGGCCGTCCACGTGACAGACCGCCACCGGGATGCCCGCGGCGCCCGCGGCCTCCACGTGTCGTGCCTTGCGGGAGGTGCCGGAGGTGATCACGCGGGCCAGCCCGGCCGCCGGGTCGAGGGTGACCCCGACCGGCACCACGTGCGGGGTGCCGTCGGCGCGCACGGTGGTCAGCGTCGCGAGGTGCCGTTCCGCGCAGAACGCGGCGACACGCTCGTCGCGTACGTCCAACCGGTGATCGCCCGCCATGACCGTCCCCCGTCCGCCGATCCGACCACGATCATGGCACGGAGCGGCGCGTCCGGTCCGGGTCCGGCGGCGCGTCCGGCTGCCCCGGCAGGCGGCGGCCGGCCGCCCGGCGCTGGTGCACCAGCCGGGTCAGGTAGATCAGAGCCCCCGCCAGAACGCCCATGTCGTCCAGGTAGATCGGATCCGGGAGCAGGTCGACCGGGAAGATGGTGTAGATCAGCGCCCCGTAGAAGGCGACCTTGCCGCCTGCGCCGAGCCCGGTCAGCAGCCGTCGGGTCCGCACCACCCGCACCGCCAGCACCACCGCGCCGACCAGTGTGGCGATGGCCAGAATGCCGGCGATCACCACGAGGACCCACGCCTGTCGGGACATTCCGTCACGCTAACCCACCGAAGCCCGCATGGCCCGGTGACGGCTGCCGGCACGCGGTCGCCATCGCCGGTCCGGTCTTCCGCCCGAACGCGCCGCCGGTCGGCCGGTCACGTCGTGCCGAGCGGTCAGAACGCGGGGACCGCCGCGCGGCCGCGGGCGACCACCTGGTTCTCCCGGGTCTGCTCGACCGACGGGACGACCTCGCTCAGCGGCAGCACCGAGGCCGACTCCGCAACCCGCGGTCGGGTCGCCGCGTGGGCCTCCTCCCGCAGGCTGCGAGCGGCGGCCACGGCCAGTTCGGCGGCGCGCCACGCGGCCTGCTCCCGCTCCCCGGCGGCGGCGTGCCGCGCGGCCAGATTGTCCCGGATCGCCCGCTGCAACACCAGTTCCTGCTCGACCGGGTGCAACCGCGGGTCCCAGCCGTCGCGGTGCGCGAACACGTCACTGAGCTGCTCCACCGACAGCTCCCGCCGCCAGTACGCGTCCAGCGCGGCCCGGTGCAGGTAGCGCTCGCGGTCGACGTACTCCGCCGGGGTTCGGGCGGTGTGCGGCAGCGGCATCGCGGCCGCGGCGCCGAGTCGCCGGACCGCCGCCTCGGCCGCCTCGTACGCCTGCCAGGCGGCCTCGACCTCCTCCTGCGCGGCGACCCACTCCGCCCGGCGGCGCTGGGCGGTGGTGGTGGCCCGCTCGGCCGCCACCGCGACCTCCTGCGCGTAGCGACTCTGCTCCCGTTCCTCCTGCGCCTGCTCAAGCTGACTGGGCATGGCGGCGCGGCGGATCCGGGCACCCGGATCGAGACGAAGTCGGCCGGGGCGCACCAGCAGGGCGGCGACGGTGACCGCGACCACCCCGAGAAGGCTCAGCCAGATGGCGGCGGCCCGGGGCACGTCGGGCAGGACGGTGGAGAGGACGGTCTGCATGATCAGCACCTCACGGTCGAACGACGGGTATCGACGGGTGGCGGCGGACGGGTGTTTCGCCGGCATCGGCGCAGGTGGATGGCCCGCTGACGGTCCCGCTCCGGCTGGTCACCAGTTCGGGGAACTCCGGCCGGTGTGACGGCCTGGCAACGGCCGACGGCGGTGACGGGAGCTCCGGACGGGTGAGCCCGACGGGGCCGCGCGCATCGCGGGCCGGTGACCGGCCGGGGTCAGCGAGTGGGCGGGCCGCGCCGGGGCGGGATGCCACGCCCCGGCTCATCGGCCGGCGCGTGCTCCGTGCCCTCGGTGACCGGGCCGGTCGCCGCGGCGGTGTCGACAGCGCTGGCGGGTCGGGACGCGGCCGGCCGGCTGGCCCGCTGGACGGCGGGGACGGCGTCGGGCCGGAGGGTCTCCACCCGGCTGCTCACGACGCTGGGCCGCAGCTGCGTCGGCGCCGGAGGCGGGGTCGCGGCCAGGGCGCCGCCGAGGCCGACCGCGAGCACCAGCGCGGTGACCGCCAGCCGGGTCAGCTCCCGCAGTGACCGCAGCACCGCCCAGCGGGCTGGGCGGACGGGCGCTGCGGAGGACACCTGACCAACCTAACGTCCGCCCCGTCACAACGCAGCTCGGCAACCGCCCGTTCGGGCGTGACCGTCGCCACGACGCGCACAGTGGACGAAGCCGCCGGCACCCGAAACGGCGGCGACCCCCGCCGGATCGAATCCGGCAGGGGCCACCACGACACGTTCGCGCGGCACCGCCGACAGGCAGGGCGCCGCCGGCGGACGGGAATCAGTCGCCGGTGCCGAGCACCGACGGCGGAGCCTCTCCGCCGTCCCGCCACACCATCTCGTCCTCCGTCAGCCAGGTCATCCGCTCGTCGGACTCGTCGGCCTCCGACCGGCCGTGCCCGCCGAGCACCCCCGGACGGTTCGCCCCGCTGCCGCCCGCCGCGCCCTGCCGTCCGGCCGCAGCCGACCGGCCGGTGGTGGACTCGCCGCGCCGGCCGTCCATGCTGCGTCCGGCCCCGGTGGCGGCGCGGGTGCCGGCGGTGGCGGTGGCTACCGTGGCGGTCCCGGCGGCGGCGGTGGTGCTCCCGGTGGCGGTTTCCGTCCGGGTGCTCCGGCCGGTGGCGGCGGTCGTCCGGGTGCGGGCGGTCGTGGCCGTGGCGGTGGCGCCGCGGGTGCCTTCGGGCGTCCGGGTGGCCGGCCGACGCGCGGTCGCAAGTCCAAGAAGCAGCGCAGACAGGAGTTCGACAACCTGTCGGCTCCGACCATGAGCTCGGGTGCTCCCCGGGGTCAGGGTCAGGTCGTCCGGCTCTCCCGTGGCGCCTCGCTGTCGGACTTCGCCGACAAGATCAACGCCAACCCGGGTTCGCTGGTCCAGGAGATGTTCAACCTGGGCGAGATGGTCACCGCGACCCAGTCCTGCTCTGACGACACCCTGCAGCTGCTGGGTGAGCACCTCGGATTCGACATCCAGATCGTCAGCCCGGAGGACGAGGACCGCGAGCTGCTCGCGCAGTTCAACATCGACCTCGACGCGGAGGTGGCCGAGGAGCGTCTGGTCAGCCGTGCGCCGGTCGTGACCGTCATGGGTCACGTCGACCACGGTAAGACCAAGCTGCTCGACGCCATCCGTAAGGCGAACGTCGTGGCCGGCGAGGCGGGTGGCATCACCCAGCACATCGGTGCCTACCAGGTCCACGTGCCGCACGACGGCCTGGACCGCGCGGTGACCTTCATCGACACCCCGGGTCACGAGGCGTTCACCGCCATGCGTGCTCGTGGTGCCCAGGTGACGGACATCGTGATCCTGGTGGTCGCGGCCGACGACGGCGTGATGCCGCAGACGATCGAGGCGTTGAACCACGCCAAGGCGGCTGACGTGCCGATCGTGGTCGCGGTCAACAAGGTCGACAAGCCGGAGGCCAACCCGGACAAGGTTCGCCAGCAGCTGACCGAGTACGGCCTGGTCGCCGAGGAGTACGGCGGCGAGACCATGTTCGTCAACGTGGCCGCGAAGCCGGGCATCGGCATCGAGGAGCTGCTCGAGGCTGTCCTGCTGACCGCCGACGCGTCGCTGGAGCTGACCGCTCCGATCGACGGGCCGGCGCAGGGTGTGGCCATCGAGGCGCACCTGGACAAGGGCCGCGGTGCGGTGGCGACGGTGCTGGTGCAGAAGGGCACCCTGCGGGCGGGCGACTCGATCGTCGCCGGTGGGGCGCACGGCCGGGTCCGGGCCATGCTCGACGAGAACGGCAACCAGGTCTCCGAGGCCGGGCCGGCGCGTCCGGTCATGGTCCTGGGTCTGACCGCGCCGCCCGGCGCGGGTGACACGTTCCTCGCCGCGGCGGACGACCGTACGGTGCGGCAGATCGCCGAGCAGCGCCAGGCGCGGCGGCGGGCGGCGGCTTTCGCCAACTCCCGTGGTCGGGCCACCCTCGAGACGCTCATGGAGCAGCTCAAGGAGGGCGAGAAGACTGCGCTCAACCTCATCCTCAAGGGCGATGGCTCCGGTTCGGTGGAGGCCCTGGAGGACGCGCTGTTCAACCTCGACATTCCCGAGGAGGTCCAGCTCAAGGTCCTCGACCGGGGCGTCGGCGCGATCACCGAGAGCAACGTCATGCTCGCGAGCGCCTCGTCCGAGCCGGTCACGATCATCGGCTTCAACGTGCGGGCCTCGAACAAGGTCCGCGAGATGGCCGACCGCGAGGGCGTGGAGATCCGGTACTACACCGTCATCTACCAGGCCATCGAGGAGATCGAGGCGGCGCTCAAGGGCCTGCTCAAGCCGGAGTACGAGGAGGTCGAGCTGGGCAGCGCGGAGATCCGCGACGTCTTCCGCTCGTCCAAGATCGGCAACATCTCCGGTTGTATCGTCCGGTCCGGTGTCATCCGGCGCAACGCGAAGGCGCGCCTGCTTCGGGACGGGACGGTCGTGGCGGACAACCTCACGATCAGCTCCCTGAAGCGGTTCAAGGACGACGCCACGGAGGTCCGCGAGGGCTTCGAGTGTGGTCTGACCCTGGGTGGTTACAACAACGTCCAGGTCGGCGACATCATCGAGACCTTCGAGATGCGGGAGAAGGTTCGCGCCTGATCCGGCGGTGACACGCTGATCAAGGGGTTTACGCCGTTCGGCGTAAACCCCTTGATCATGCGGGGCGGGTTGGCGGTATCGTCCGGGGCGATGTTCACCGGAACCGCGGTCTTCGACCTGCTGCTGCCGGGCGACTCCCGGTCGCTCAAAGCCAAGAGATCATATGTACGGCCGATCGTGGCGGCGCTGCGCCGCTTCGAGGTCTCGGCCGCCGAGGTGGGTGCGCTCGACCTGCACGGGCGAGCGCAGATAGCGGTGGCCGTGGTGGCCGCCGAGGCGGCGCACGTCCGCGAGGTGCTGGATTCCTGCGAGCGCTTGGTGGCCGGTCGCCCCGAGGCCGAGCTGCTGTCGGTCCGGCGCCGGTTGTACGGCGCGGAGGACGACTGACCAGGGTGCCGGCGGTGCTCGGCGACCCGGCCGGTCGCGAAGGTAATGTTCGAGATGTTGGCCGGTCGGCCGGCGGCCCGCGGGTCGCCGCGTCGGCCGGGAGCAGGACGCCGTGGAGGTGGCGAGATGTCTGATCCGGCCAAGGTACGCCGGCACGCGGAACGGGTGCGTGAGCTGGTCGCGTCGGTGGTGCGGAGCCAGATCAAGGACCCGCGGCTCGGCATGATCACCATCACCGACGCCCGGATCACGGCTGACCTGCGCGACGCGACGGTCTTCTACACCGTGCTCGGTGACGCGGTGGCCCAGGCGGACACGGCGGCGGCGCTGGAGAGCGCCAAGGGTCTGCTGCGCAGCACCGTCGGCAAGGCGCTCGGGCTGCGGCACTCGCCGACGCTCACCTTCGTCCTGGACGACGTGCAGGACCAGGTCAAGCACATCGACGACCTGCTCGCCGCGGCCCGCAACGCGGACGCCGAGGTGCAGCGGCTCGCCGCGCAGGCCGAGTACGCGGGCGAGGCGCAGCCGTACCGGGTCGACGAGGAGTCGGACGAGACCGACGAGGGCGCCGAGGTCCCGGAGAACCCCCGGGGTGAGGAAGCGCGGTGACCGGCAACGCCGGTCCCCAACTCGCCACGGCCGTCGGTGCCGGCCCCACCCAGGCGGACTGGGCGGCGGCCGAGGCGCTGGTGCGCGGCCTCGCGCCGACCGGACGGGTGCTGCTGATCTGTCACGTCAACCCGGACGGCGACGCGCTGGGCAGCATGCTCGGCTTCGGTCTGGGCCTGCGTCAGCTCGGCGTACGCCACCTGCAGGCGACCTTTCCCGGGCCGCCGGAGGTGCCCGAGCCGTTCCGGGGGATGCCCGGGCTGGACCTGCTGGTTCCGGCCAGTGCCGCGGATCCCGACCCGGACCTGGTGATCTGTTTCGACGCGGCGAGCGAGTCGCGCCTCGGTGAGCTGGTCGGACGCCTGTCGTCCGCGCCCGCCGCGCTGGTGCTCGACCACCATGCCTCGAACACCGGCTTCGGCACGGTCAACCTGGTGGACCCGGCGGCGGCGGCGACCTCGGTGGTGGCCGATCAGCTGCTGGGCCGGCTCGGTGTGCCGCTGGACCCGGCCATCGCGGAGTGCCTCTACGTGGCACTGACCACGGACACGGGCTCGTTCCGGTTCGAGGCGACCACCCCGGCGGTGCACCAGTTGGCCGCCCGGCTGCTGGCCACCGGCATCTCACCGGGTGACATCTCCCGGCGGGTCTTCGACACCCGTCCCTTCGGCGCGGTCCGGCTCTTCGGCGAGGTGCTGGGCCGGGCCCGGCTGGAGCCGGCGGAGGCGGACGGTCGGGGCCTGGTGTGGACCTTCGCCACCCTGGACGACCTGGCCCGGCACGACCAGCGACCCTACGTGTTGGAAGCGTTGATCGACTCGGTGCGGTGCACCGCCGAGGCGGACGTGAGCTGCGTGCTGAAGCAGACCAGGCCTGCCGAGTGGGCCGTCTCGATGCGCAGCAAGGGCGCGGTCGACGTCAGCCGTGTGGCGGTCGCGCTGGGCGGTGGCGGTCACAAATTCGCGGCCGGGTTCACCGGTCGGGGCGCCGTCGAGCAGGTGGTCGAGGCGATCCGCGGCCAGCTGGACGCGGCGCTGATCCGCCCCGGCGGCTGACCGGGCCCCGCGTCGTCGTACGGCCCGGACCCGGTGCGGAGCGCCGGTCCCCACCGCCCTGCGGTGGGGGGAGATCAGGGTCAACTCCGGGGAGTGTTGGTCTTCCCGCGTTCGGTGAGACCGGGAAGAATTGCGGGATGGAGCAGCCGCACGACCTCACCGTGGAGGCCCCCCGTGCCTGGGATCGGCCTGCCGTCTCCGTACCGGTCCTCGTCTGTCTGTCGCTCGTCGGTGGCCGGTTCGCGTCCTTCTCGACCGAGGCCAACCTGTACACCCTGGGCACCGGCGGGGTGCTGATCTGGCTCGGTCTGAGCAACCGGGTGGCCCGCCGCCCGGCGCCGCGCCGGCTGGGCGCGGGCGCGGCCTGGTGGGCGTTGCCGGTGGTCGTCTTCGGGGTCTTCGAAGGTGTCACCTTCGTGCTGGCGGTGGGCGACGACTTCCCCACCTTCTCCCGGCTGGCCGATCCCCTCCTGGAGGATCATCTGACCCGGTCGGCGGCCTGGTTCGCCTGGCTGGCCGCGTTCTGGGGGTTGGTGCGGCGATGATGCGGGCGCTCGCGATCGGCGGCTTCCTCACCGCACTGGCCCTGTTCGGCGTGGTCGAGTGGTTGGCCCGGCGGGAGGGTTCCCGGATCCCCACCCTGGGCGAGGTCTGCGCGTACGTGATGCGCTACGAGGTCGGCCCGGTGCCGGTGGGCCGGATCGGTCTGTTCGGCTTCTGGTGGTGGCTGGGCTGGCACTTTCTGGCCCGCTGAACTGGGTCGTAGCCCGTCCAGATGGCGGGAACCGTGAGCAGTATGTGGACCTGAACGATAGCTTGGGAGACGGCCGGCACCGGTTGCGGTGCAGGTCGCGGGTGGTGGTGCCACACCTTGTGCCGCCTCCCTCCCGGGTCAGACCGACCCGGGCGCACACCGCCCAGCCGGCTGCTCCGGTAACCCCGGACCGCCGTGGGGCGCTCAGCACGACCGCCCGTGCGGGTCGCCGCGTGCCGGTGGCTCGCACACCGGAAGGAGCGCCACCATGCCGAACAAGCCCAAGCCGGAGACCGCCGACGACGCCCGCGAGCAGGCCCGCCGCGCGCTCCAGACGTCGATGGACACCCGTCAGTGACCCGATCCGTCCGGCGGTGACGCCGTCGACGGCCTTTGTCCGAGGCGTCACCGCCCGATCGGTTCCGTCCCGTCCGGGACACCCCGCGCACTGATCCCGCATCGTCCTACGGGGTAGCCCCCGCCGGCCTCCGCCGGTAAGTGCTGGCCACCCTTGCGATCCTTACTGAGCTCGTGACAGGATCGCCGGCGATGGACACCAGCACGCTTGCCGCGTCCCCCCGCCGAATCGCCGGCCTCGCCCTGCCCGCCCTCGTGGTGCTGGCCGCCGAACCGCTCTACGTGCTGGTCGACACGGCCGTGGTCGGTCACCTCGGCCGGGTGCCGCTGGCCGCGCTCGCCGTCGGCGGCACGGTCATGACACTCGCCGCGTGGCTCGGCACCGTGGTCGCGTACGGCACCACCGGGCGTTCGGCCCGCCGCTACGGCGCCGGCGACCGGGCGGCGGCGGTGGCCGAGGGCGTCCAGTCGTCCTGGTTGGCGTTCGGTGTCGGGCTGCTGGTCGCCGTCGGCATGCAGATCGGCGGCGGCGCGCTCGCGCGTACCCTCGCCGGAGGTGGCGGCGAGGTGGCCGACGCCGCCGCGCAGTGGCTGCGCGTCGCGGCGCTCGGCGCCCCCGGCCTGCTGCTCGCCGCGGCCGGCAACGGCTGGCTGCGCGGCGTGCAGGACACCCGCCGCCCGCTCCTCTTCGTGCTCGGCCCCAACCTGCTCTCCGCGCTGCTCTGCCCGCTGCTGGTCTATCCCGCCGGGCTCGGTCTGGTGGGTTCGGCCGTGGCCAACGTGATCGCCCAGACGCTCGCCGGGGTGCTCTTCGCCGCGGCGCTGGTCTCCGAACGGGTGTCGCTGCGACCCCGGCCGCAGCTGATCCGCCAGCAGTTGGTGCTCAGCCGGGACCTGCTGATCCGTGGCGTGGCGTTCCAGGCCAGCTTCCTTTCCGCGACCGCCGTCGCCGCCCGTTTCGGCGCCGCCGCCGTCGGCGCCCACCAGATCGCCCTCCAGCTCTGGTTCTTCACCGCGCTGGTGCTCGACGCGCTCGCGATCGCCGCGCAGTCCCTGGTGGGCGCCGCGCTCGGGGCCGGCGACGAGGCGGGCGCCCGGTCGCTGGCCCGCCGGATCGGGCTGCTCGGCGGCCTCTGTGGTGTCGGCTTCGCGCTGCTGATCGCCGCCGGCGCCGGCGTGGTGCCGTCGTGGTTCAGCTCCGATCCCGAGGTACGCGAGCAGGCCATGGTGGCCTGGCCCTGGTTCGTCGCCATGCAGCCGCTGGCCGGGGTGGTGTTCGCGCTCGACGGCGTGCTGATCGGCGCCGGCGACGTGCGTTACCTGCGCAATCTCACCATCGTGGCGGCGCTCGGCGGCTTCCTGCCGGCCATCTGGCTGGCGTACGGGCTCGACCTCGGGCTGGGCGGCATCTGGGCCGGGCTCACCCTGTTCGTGGTGATCCGGCTGGTCGCCCTGCTGTTGCGGCTGCGCGACGGCCGCTGGGCGGTCGTCGGCGTCGTCCGCTGAGGCGGCGCCCGCCCACACACGTCGCCCTCCGGGGCGTCTGGCAGGCTTGGGCGACGTGAGCACCGATGGACTGATCGTGGTCGACAAATCCGGCGGCATGACGTCGCACGACGTGGTGGCACGGATCCGCCGACTGGCGAAGACCCGGCGGGTCGGGCACGGTGGCACGCTCGACCCGATGGCGACCGGAGTGCTGGTGATCGGTGTGGGCCGGGCCACCCGGTTGCTGACGTACGTGATCGGCGCGGCCAAGAGCTACACCGGCACCATCCGGCTCGGTCAGGCCACCGTCACCGACGACGCCGAGGGTGACGTGATCGCCATCACCCCGGCCGGTCAGGTCACCGACGACGCCATCCGGGAGGCGCTGACCGCCTCGACCGGGGAGATCGACCAGGTGCCGAGCGCGGTCAGCGCCATCAAGATCGACGGTCAGCGGGCGTACAAGCGGGTGCGCGACGGGGAGAGCGTCGAGCTGCCCGCGCGGCGGGTCACCATCTCCCGCCTGGAGGTGCTGGCGATCCGTCGCACCGAGCCGGACGTGGTGGACGTGGACATCGACGTCACCTGCTCCTCCGGCACGTACATCCGGGCCATCGCCCGGGACGCGGGCCTGGCGCTCGGAGTCGGTGGGCATCTGACCGCGCTGCGCCGGACCGCCGTGGGTGGCTTCACCCTGGCCGAGGCGGCCACCCTCGACGAGCTGGAGCAACGTGCCCCGGACGTGGTCAACCTGCCGCTCGACGCGGCAGCCGACCGGTTCTTCCCACGCCGGGAGGCGACGCCCGACGAGGCGCGGGTGCTCGCCCACGGCGGGCCGCTCGACCCGACCGGCCTGACCGGGCCGTACGCCGTCTTCGGGCCGTCCGGCGGGCTGATCGCTATCGTCAGCGAGCGGGACGGGCGGGCCCGCGCCGAGATCGTGCTCGCCCCGGCCTGACGGCGGGGCCGGTACGCCCGGGGCGCGGATCCGCCGGGCGAGTGTCAACAAGGGGCCCTTCCGCGGCGCGAGGCGTCAGGAAGGAGCCCTTCCTTACCGAGGGGAGCGGCATGCAGCGGTGGCGGGGGTACGACGCGGCGCCCGGCGGGTGGGGGCGCTCGGTCGTCACCATCGGCGTCTTCGACGGCGTGCACAAGGGGCACCAGGCGACCATCGGGCACGCCGTGGCCCGGGCCCGCGAGCTGGGCGTGCAGTCCGTCGTGGTCACCTTCGACCCGCACCCGGCCGAGGTGGTCCGCCCCGGCTCGCATCCGGCGGTGCTCACCGAGCCGGCTCGCAAGGCTGAGCTGATCGAGGCGCTCGGCGTGGACGTGCTCTGCGTGGTGCCGTTCACCCCGGAGTTCTCGCGGCTGCCCGCCGAGCAGTTCGTGCACGACATCCTGGTCGAGCACCTGCACGCTGCGCTGGTGGTGGTCGGCAGCAACTTCCGCTTCGGGCACCGGGCGGCCGGCGACGTGGCGCTGCTGGAGCGGCTGGGCCGCACGTTCGGCTTCGGCGTGGAGGGCGGCCCGTTGGTCGCCGAGGACGGCACCGTCTTCTCCTCGACGTACATCCGCTCTTGCGTCGACGCCGGCGACGTGGGGGCCGCGGCGGCCGCGCTGGGCCGCCCGCACCGGCTGGAGGGCGTCGTGGTCCGCGGTGACCAGCGGGGGCGGGAGCTAGGCTTTCCCACCGCCAACCTGCTCTGCCACCGGTACGCGGCGGTGCCCGCCGACGGGGTGTACGCGGCCCGGTTGGTCCGCCGCGGGCAGCGCGAGCCGCTGCTGGCGGCGGTGTCGGTGGGCACCAACCCGACCTTCTCCGGACGGGAGCGGCGGGTGGAGGCGTACGCCCTGGACTTCGACGGCGACCTCTACGGCGAGCGGCTGGCCCTGGACTTCGTGGCGCACCTGCGGGGGCAGATCCGTTACGACTCGATCGAGCCGTTGATCACGCAGATGAATCAGGACGTCGAGCGCACGCGGCGTGCTCTGGGCTGATCGTCCCCCGCGTCGCGTCCCCTCGCCGAGGCCCTTGACCGGGCGCTTTCGGCGGGTGCTGGTAGTCTGGCGGAAACGTCGGGTGACCGGCGTGGGGCCTCGCGTGCCTGCTCGACGCCGCGGGTGCGAGGTACCGGTCCGTTCCCGGTCCATCGGGACGACGGACACCTACTTGATCAACCCACTGAAACAGGGAGAACATGGCGCTCGACCAGGAAGCCAAGGCCACGATCCGCGCGGAGTACGCGACCGCCGAGGGCGACACCGGTTCGCCGGAGGTCCAGGTCGCGGTCCTCACCAAGCGGATCGCTGAGCTGACCGAGCACCTGAAGGTGCACAAGCACGACCACCACAGCCGCCGTGGGCTGCTGCTGCTGGTCGGCCGGCGCCGTCGGCTGCTCAACTACGTCCAGAAGAAGGACATTGCGCGCTACCGGTCGCTCATCGAGCGGCTCGGCCTGCGCCGGTGACGTGACGGGGGAGTGGCCGACCGGCCGCTCCCCCGATCGGCGTCCCACCTGAAGAACACGGGCCGCGCGACCACCCGACAGGGAGCCGGTCAGCGTACCGGTCTCCGGTAGTGGCCCCCGGGAATCCCGGCATCATGCCGGCCACCCGGGCGCTTCGATCGAAGACCGGCCGGCTGAGCAGTTCCCCGTGTCGTGGGGCCCACGACGCGAAGGAGCACTACAGCACATGACCGAGACCAACCTCGGCACCGAATCCCGCACCGCCGTGATCGACAACGGGTCCTTCGGCACCCGTGAGATCACCTTCTCCACCGGTCGGCTGGCTCGCCAGGCCGCCGGTTCCGTCGTCGCCCAGCTGGGCGAGACGGTCGTTCTCTCCGCCACCACCGCCGGTAAGCACCCGAAGGAGCAGTTCGACTTCTTCCCGCTGACCGTCGACGTCGAGGAGCGGATGTACGCCGCGGGCCGGATCCCCGGCTCGTTCTTCCGCCGTGAGGGCCGGCCCAGCGAGGACGCGATCCTCACCTGCCGCCTGATCGACCGGCCGCTGCGCCCGTCGTTCGTCAAGGGCCTGCGCAACGAGGTCCAGGTCGTCGAGACCATCCTCGCGCTCGACCCGCAGCACCCGTACGACGTCGTGGCGATCAACGCCGCCTCGATGTCGACCAAGCTCTCCGGCCTGCCGTTCTCCGGCCCGATCGGCGCGACCCGGGTCGCGCACATCGACGGCCAGTGGGTCGCCTTCCCGACCCTGGAGGAGCTGGCTCGCGCCACCTTCGACATGGTCGTGGCCGGCCGCACGCTCGAGGACGGCGACGTCGCGATCATGATGGTCGAGGCCGAGGCCACCCCGAACGCCGTCGCCCTGATCTCGGCCGGTGCCACCGCCCCGACCGAGGAGATCGTGGCCAGCGGCCTGGAGGCCGCCAAGCCGGCGATCCGTGAGCTGTGCCGCGCGCAGAGCGAGCTGGCCGAGGTCGCCGCCAAGCCGGTCACCGAGTTCCCCGTCTTCCTCGACTACCAGGACGACGTGTACGACGCGGTCGCCGAGCTGGCCCGCGCCGACGTGTCCGAGGCGATCACCATCTCCGGCAAGGCCGACCGCGAGGAGGCCCTGGACCGGGTCAAGGCCCGGGTCGCCGAGGAGCTGGGCGCTCGGTTCGAGGGTCGGGAGAAGGAGCTCAGCGCCGCCTTCCGGTCGCTGACCAAGTCCGAGGTGCGCAACCGCGTGCTGCGCGAGCAGGTCCGCATGGACGGGCGTGGCCCGCGGGACATCCGCCCGCTGACCGCCGAGGTCGGCGTGCTGCCGCGGGTGCACGGTTCGGCGCTGTTCGAGCGCGGCGAGACCCAGATCCTGGGCGTCACCACGCTGAACATGCTCCGCATGGAGCAGATGGTGGACACGCTGTCCCCCGAGAACCGCAAGCGCTACATGCACAACTACAACTTCCCGCCGTACTCGACCGGTGAGACCGGCCGGGTCGGCTCGCCGAAGCGTCGCGAGATCGGCCACGGCGCGCTCGCCGAGCGGGCGCTGATCCCGGTGCTGCCGTCGCGCGAGGAGTTCCCGTACGCCATCCGGCAGGTGTCGGAGGCGCTCGGCTCCAACGGCTCCACCTCGATGGGTTCGGTCTGCGCCTCGACGCTGGGCCTGCTCAGCGCCGGTGTGCCGCTGAAGGCGCCGGTCGCCGGCATCGCGATGGGGCTCATCTCCGACGAGGTGGACGGCAAGACCCAGTACGTGACGCTGACCGACATCCTCGGTGCCGAGGACGCGTTCGGTGACATGGACTTCAAGGTCGCCGGCACGCCGGAGTTCGTGACCGCGCTCCAGCTCGACACCAAGCTCAACGGCATCCCGTCGGACGTGCTGGCCGCCGCGCTGCAGCAGGCGAACGAGGCGCGGCAGGTCATCCTCGGTGTCATGAAGGCGGCGATCGAGGCTCCGGCCGAGATGTCCGACTACGCGCCGCGGGTCACCACCGTCAAGATCCCGGTCGACAAGATCGGCATGGTGATCGGCCCGAAGGGGCAGACCATCAACGCCATCCAGGACGAGACCGGCGCCGAGATCTCCATCGAGGACGACGGCACGATCTACGTCGGCGCCACCAACGGCCCGTCGGCCCAGGCGGCGGTGGACCGGATCAACGGCATCGCCAACCCGACGCTGCCGAAGCAGGGTGAGCGGTTCCTCGGCACGGTGGTCAAGACCGCCGCGTTCGGCGCGTTCATCTCGCTGCTGCCGGGTCGCGACGGCCTGCTGCACATCTCCAAGGTGGGCGACGGCAAGCGGGTCGAGCGCGTTGAGGACTTCCTCAACGTCGGCGACCGGGTCGAGGTCGAGATCGCGGACATCGACGCCCGCGGCAAGATCTACCTGGACAAGGTCCGCCCGGAGGGCGCCGAGGCGCCGGCCGCCGGTGAGGCTGCCGGTGGCGACCGGCCGGCTGGCCGCGACCGGGGTGACCGTGGCCCGCGTGACCGCGGCGACCGCGAGCGTGGCGGCGACCGTGGCGGCCGTGGCCCGGAGCGCGGCGAGGGCGGCGGCGAGGGTGGCGAGGGCGGCGAGCGTCCGCGCCGCCGGACCCGGCACAGCTGATCGTCGTACCTCGCATCACCCACCCCTCGTCGAACCGGGAGCACCACGTGAGTCGGGCCTTCAGTGCGCCGTTTCCACCGGATCGACGGGGGGTGGTCGCGTCCCGGGACACCGGGGCGGGCCGCTCCGGCGGCACCGCCCGGGCGGTGACCCGGACGCTCAGCGACGACCCGCTGGGCGGCACGGTACGACGTACCGTGCTGCCCAGCGGCCTGCGCGTGCTCACCGAGGCGATCCCGGCGATGCGCAGCGTCTCCTTCGGCATCTGGGTGGCGGTGGGCTCGCGGGACGAGACCGGCCCACAGGCCGGCGCCGCGCACTTCCTGGAGCACCTGCTCTTCAAGGGCACCCACAAGCGCACCGCCCTGGAGATCTCCTCGCAGATCGAGGCGGTGGGTGGCGAGACCAACGCCTTCACCACGAAGGAATACACCTGCTACTACGCCCGCGTGCTGGACGAGGACCTGCCGCTGGCGATCGACGTGATGTGCGACCTGGTCGCCGACTCGCTGCTGGAGCCGGCCGACGTGGAGACCGAGCGCGGCGTGATCCTCGAAGAGATCGCCATGCACGACGACGAGCCCGGTGACGAGGTGCACGACCTCTTCGCCCGCGCCATCTACGGTGACCACCCGCTGGGCCGACTGATCTCCGGCACCGAGGAGACCGTCACGCCGATGACCCGGCGGCAGATCCAGAGCTTCTACCGGCGCCGCTACACCGCGCCGCAGATCATCATCGCCGCCGCCGGCAACCTCGACCACGCCGCGGTGGTCAAGCTGGTCCGCCAGGCGGTGCGCGGCACCCCGCTGGACAGCGACCCGGCGACCCCGGCGCCGTACCGCAAGGCAACCCCGGCGGTACGCACCCGGGGCGCCACCACCCTGGTGGAGTCGAAGGAGACCGAGCAGGCGCACGTCCTCCTCGGCTGCCCCGGCATCGACCGCATCGACGAGCGGCGCTTCGCCCTCGGGGTGCTCAACAACGTGCTCGGCGGCGGCATGTCCAGCCGACTGTTCCAGGAGATCCGCGAGCAGCGCGGCCTGGCGTACTCGGTGTACTCCTACGCCAGCCAGTACGCCGACAGCGGCCTGTTCGCCGTCTACGCCGGCTGCGCGCCCGGCAAGGTCGACGAGGTGCTGGCCCTGACCCGCGCCGAGCTGGCCCGGGTGGCCGCCGACGGGCTGACCGAGGCCGAGGTGGCCCGGGGCAAGGGCATGAGCAAGGGCTCGTTCGTGCTCGGCCTGGAGGACACCGGGTCCCGGATGAGCCGGCTGGCCAAGGGTGAGCTGCTCTACGGCGACCTGATGCCCGTGGACGAGCTGCTCCGCCGGGTCGACGAGGTCACCGTGGAGGACGTGAACGTCCTCGCCGCCGAGCTGCTCAGCCGACCGATGTCGCTGGCCGTGGTCGGCCCCTTCGGCGAGGGTGACTTCGCGGTCTGAGGGCTGCCGCCCGTCGCGGTCGGGGCGCCGAGGTGGGCGTACCAGCTGGTGGAGCGCACCGGATCCGGCCGGAGGGGCACGTCCCGATTGGGATAGGTTGTGCCCCGTGACTGACGAGCAGGAGAAGACCCCGGCCCAGCCGCTGCGGGTCGGCGTTTTTGGTGCGCGCGGCCGGATGGGCGTCGAGGTCTGCAAGGCGGTCGACGCCGCCGACGACCTCGAACTCGCCGCGTCGATCGACCAGGGCGACAGCCCCTCCGCCGTGTCCACCGCCGAGGTGGTCGTCGACTTCACCACGCCCGACGTCGTCATGGACAACCTGCGGTGGTGCATCGACCAGGGCATCAACGCGGTCGTCGGCACCACGGGCTTCACCGAGCAGCGGCTGGAGCAGGTGCGCGGCTGGCTGGCCGACAAGCCCGAGGTGGGCGTGGTCATCGCCCCGAACTTCGGCATCGGCGCGGTGCTGATGATGCAGTTCGCCGCGCGGGCCGCCCGGCACTTCGAGTCCGTCGAGATCATCGAGCAGCACCACCCGCGCAAGCTGGACGCACCGAGCGGCACCGCCACGCACACCGCCCGGCAGATCGCCCGCGCCCGCGCCGAGGCCGGCCTCGGCCCGGTGCCGGACGCCACCAAGGACGAGGTGCCGGGCGCGCGGGGTGCCGAAATCGACGGGGTACGCGTACACGCCGTGCGCGCCACCGGGCTCGTCGCCCACCAGGAGGTGCTCTTCGGCACCACCGGCGAGACGCTGACCATCCGGCACGACTCGTACGACCGGGCGTCGTTCATGCCGGGTGTGCTGCTGGCCGTACGCGCGGTGCGCAACCGCCCGGGCCTCACGGTCGGCCTCGACGCCCTGCTCGACTGACCGATCCGCTCCTCCGCACGCGCGCCCGCACGTCGATCCGGGCGCGCTCGCCGGCCGGCGCCCGCCTGTTCGCTCGCCGGCCCGCGCCCGCCCGCCGGCCGACGCCCGCCTGTTCGCTCGCGTCCGCCCGTTCGCTCGCCCGCCGGCCCGCGTCCGCGTGCAGTGCTGCCC